>NZ_PJBU01000031.1:0-2086 GCF_002863645.1 Psychrobacter sp. MES7-P7E
GTTCTATACACACCCTAGTGAGGTGCTCTTCTTTTTTCAATCACTTTCGAAGTTGAGAGTGGGGTATGATATAGGTAATAAACAACATACCGTGTGCCATACCGATGTATTTCACACCTTCTGGAATGTCCATCATATATTTTAGTGGCATGGCGATGAAGAGCAATAATAAGAAAGAGGTGCCTTCTAGATAGCCTATAGTCAGCTGAATGTAAAAATGTTATGGATTTAAACGCGCTACTGGTATAAATTTTCTTTGCGTGCTGCTTACACAGAGGCTGCACAAAATTCATCCCAGTAGCACTGTATCATTTTTAAAGTGGGTTAACTAGACAGCTAAAAGGATAAAAAATGACCAAACCTAATCCAAGAGTATTAGAAGTAAAAGGCGTATTCGTTGAGCCTGCATCGGCGGCTTCAATCGGCGGTGCAATCCGTGATATTAAAGCAGGTAAAATCGCTGAAGGTTCGGTGATCGTTTGCACAGTGACGGGTAATGGTCTAAAAGATCCTGACACTGCGATCAAACAATGTGCCGATGCCGTGATGCTCACCATCAATGCCACATTGGATGATGTCAGAACATCAATCCTATCAAATATGGAAAAATAATTTTTCATGCTTTGCTCAGAAGAAAATACTTAAAAAGCCAACCAACTGCGGTTGGTTTTTTTTATTGCATCGTGCAGAATATAAACTGTATAAGAATAATTCCTATTTACAAACAATTTGATACAGTTTGATTTGTTTTGGTGCAAAATCAATAAATCGCCCAATATTTGTGCAATACAATAATGCTTCAAAGTTGGTTTTGTAAGTTATTGCAGTTTTATTGCAAAGAAATAAGATAAAACAGTAACTTAATAAAGTTGGCACGCCCTTTGCTATTTCAATAACAAGTTCAGAGTCAAATCATTTCGATTTGAACATTTGTAATAAACAGCTTGGGGGAATACCAACATGAACTTTAAACTTTCTACATTAGTGGCTGCATCTTTACTCACTTGTGCAAGTGGCTTGACTATGGCAGCTGAAAGCGATGTATCATTCTCTGGTACTGCAGCAATGACTTCAGATTACCGCTATCGTGGTATGACACAAACTGAAAGCGACCCTGCCGTTCAAGTTGGTTATGGATTAACCCATAGCTCTGGCTTATACGCAGGTGTCTGGGGCTCGAATGTCGGCTTTGGTAGCTCATTAGAGCTCGATCCATATGTAGGTTATAGCACTGAACTTGGCTCTTTGGCGTCTAAACCAGTTTTAGATGTCGGTTTATGGTACTACGGCTATCCAAGTGCTTCTGATTTGAATTGGCTTGAGCTGTATGCACGTCTAGGTTTTGCAGACACCATCACTGTTGGTGACAGTTTGCTTGCAAGCGTGAATTTCACTAATGATTTTTTTGGCTTAGATACTGATGCATGGTATTTAAACCTGACTTATAGCATGCCATTGAGCGCATCTTTCGGTGGTGTAGCAAGCTTAGGTTATACCACTGCTGACGATTATGATTTCAGTGATAACGCTAGTGGCGATGATAACTACATCGACTGGAAAGTTGGTGTGACTTACAGCTTTGCTTCTGTTGAAGACCTGTCAGCTGAGCTTGCTGCTGTCGGCACAAATATTGACGCCGACACCAACCCGTACAAACGTGGTGTAGAGACTGGTGCTGTATTTACAATTACTAAAGCATTCTAAGTTGTAAATAGCATAGGCTAGAAAATTAGCCTTGCGATAAAAAAATCCTGTCTTACTTCAAGGCAGGATTTTTTTATGGAGAATTGGTTCTAAATACGTCTTGGCATGTTAAATGCTTAATATTTATATCGAATAAAGATTGTTTGAATAGATTAAAAAGAAGGGGCTGTCCTAGATGAGTAAAATTATTTAGGATAGCACTATGAGAAAGAGTAAACTAAGTTGGTATAAACAAAGCAGACTCATCGAGTTATTTGTTGCCGGTTCTACCGCGAGAACAGCAGCAAGCCTAATTGGTGTTAATAAAACCACAGCCAGTTATTACTTTCATAGGCTAAGACTGCTTATTTACGAGAATAGGGGCTGTATAGAATTGAGAAAA
>NZ_PJBU01000032.1:0-1774 GCF_002863645.1 Psychrobacter sp. MES7-P7E
GTACAGCCCTAAAGGCTTACTGTTGACTGCTTTGATGCTTATCAGTCTTCTTATAGATATACTGATCGTCTTGTTCGCAGTCTTATTTATTATATTCATAAAGGATTTGCCATCATTAAGCTTAATATCAGCATTAATTATATTAGCGTTCATACCATTCGCTTATATGAATTTTATATGGTTCTTTAAACCCTTACATCACTTAATGACCCACCGTATCAGTAAAGCGCCTTTGTTGTTTGCAAATATAAATACAGACAATGCTGACATTGAAATGTATAAGGGAGCTGACGGCTATAGAATAGCGAGAATAACGGCCTTCACTTCCATTTGTCCAATTTGCACAGCCCCTATTGAACTAGCTGATGGCAAACCTGATCAAAAGCAGCCGTTAGTGGGTCGATGCAGAGAAGCACCTCATGCCCATGTGTATAGCTTTGATAGGATGACTTTGAAAGGATATTTTTCAGGTCATGAAGGTTATTTGAAGTAATGGCAGGCATCAATCAAGTAAATCCAATATTTTCATACTAAATAGTTAAATCAATTCCTTGTAGTCTTTCTTGGTTAAAAGTACAGCCCAAACAGCCGACTGTTTCCATAAAAGTATCTTATGGCAAATGATGTTAGATAGAAGGATTCGGTTTCATTGGCTCCATTGGGGCATAGTCTGTTGATAAGTTACTAAGACAATCAGTTGTTACGAACAGGTTTGTACAATTGAGCCTTGAAACTTTATAATGCTCAATGAAATCAAAAGGTAAAATGTATTGTCCACGCAGATCAACAAAAATCACCTTTTGAGCTAAGTTTGTAGTCTAACTAAGGTTATTGAATGAAACAGTATCTAGATTTATGTCAACGTATAGTTGATGAGGGTGTATGGGTAGAGAATGAACGAACTGGAAAACGTTGCTTAACCGTTATTAATGCTGATTTAGACTACAACGTAGGAGCTAATGAGTTTCCCTTAGTAACTACTCGAAAGAGTTATTGGAAAGCAGCTATCGCAGAGTTGTTGGGATATCTACGTGGTTATGATAGCGCAGATCAGTTTCGAGCTATTGGATGTAATACATGGAACGCCAATGCCAATGAAAATGCAGCTTGGTTAGCTAATCCTTATCGTAAAGGTAAGGATGATATGGGCCGAGTTTATGGTGTACAGGGACGAAGATGGCGTAATTCAGTAGGAGAGGAGTTTGACCAACTTCGTAAGATTTATAATAACTTGCGAAACGGTATTGATGATCGAGGTGAAATTCTAACCTTCTACAATCCAGGTGAGTTTCATATGGGATGTTTACGTCCTTGTATGCATACTCATACATTTTCGTTGTTAGGTGGAAAGCTTTATTTGACTTCATCACAACGTTCATGTGATGTACCATTAGGTCAAAATTTCAATCAGATTCAAGTGTTTACCTTACTAGCTCTCATGGCTCAAATTACGGGCCACGAGGCTGGAAAAGCTTATCATAAGATCGTAAATGCACATATTTATGAAGATCAATTAGAATTAATGCGTGACGTGCAATTAAAACGCGAACCTTATCCGGCACCTAAGCTTCATATTAACCCTGAAATTAAGTCTCTCGAAGATATTGAAACATGGGTAACATTGGATGATTTTAGAGTTGAAGGATACCAGTATCATGAGTCTATTGCCTATCCATTCTCAGTTTGATATAAGCATAAAGTGAAAGTTGAGAAAAGTGATAAATTTCTATTAGGCATAAAGTATCAGTATATGTGATTTATGCTATAGGGTATA
>NZ_PJBU01000033.1:0-1750 GCF_002863645.1 Psychrobacter sp. MES7-P7E
CAAACAAAATTGTTTTATGAAAAATATACAAGTCTGATCCTTCACTATTGTTCGATTAGTCCAGCATCCATTAGATCTCCGAAAGATATCGCAAGCACCTTTTATACTAAAGGACTATGGGAAAATTTATATCAATATAAGGAAAACCAAGTTTCTTCAGTTGCGAAAGATGCTTTCGTAAAACATATGCCATCATTTTTTTCATATAAGGGGTATGACCGTCTATATAAGTTCTTCAACTCTTCTGAGTATTTCAAATTAGAGCAAAGATTTAGAATACAAATGAGTTTAGATGTTTCTAAGTGTTTTGATAGTATTTATACTCATTCGATTGCTTGGGCAACGAAAGATAAAGATTTCACTAAGAGTAACTTAAATAGAAATACATTTGGTGATGCTTTTGATGCACTAATTCGACATGGTAACGACAATGAAACTAATGGGATACCTATAGGCCCTGAAGTAAGTAGAATTTTTTCTGAAATTATTTTTCAAAAAATTGATTTATTAACTATAGAAAAAATTAAATCAGAAGATATTAATTTGGAATTCGGTATTGATTATGTTTTCAAGCGATATGTAGATGATGTTTATATTTTTGCGGATAATCAAGAGACAGCTGAAAAAATATATGCGATCTACTCAGATAGTTTAGTCAGTTTCAACCTGCATACAAATGCAAGTAAGTCATCGATTACTACCCGACCTTTTGCCAGCAGTAAATCTAGATTGATGCACGAAATTAGTAATTTATCGAATAATTTTTTTGATAAGTTCTTAGAGATTGATGAGTTAAAAAAATTAAAACCAAAGAAAATTTATAGGTCTTCGAGGCTTGCAAAGTCATTTATTGAGTCTATAAAAGTCTTATGTGTTCATAATAATGTTGGATATGATGAAATTTCATCATTTGTTATATCCTCTCTAACAAATCGTATTAAGCGATTAATCGATACAAACGAAGTATTAAATGAAGAAAGGAATAATTATTACCATGTGCTAAAAACGATTATTGAAGTAGCCTTTTTTCTATATGAAGTAGCACCCTCTGTAGGCGCATCTTATAAACTAAGCACAATGATCATATTTATAATAAGGTTTTGTAGACAGTATAGTTTGTACGAAGAAGAAATTGCTCTTAAAATTTTTGGACTTACTAATGACTTAATGTTAAATGAGTCAAACAGAGTCAAATCCATCTCGCTCGAAGGCTTTATTCATTTAGAGTTTCTTAACATACTTCTAGCTGTTAGAGAACTAGGAGGTTTATACTTATTACCAGAGACAACACTAAAAAAGCTGTTCCTTGACCAAGCTGAATTATCTTACTTCACAGTTACTTCATGTCTTTTCTATATAAAAAACGATAGTAAATATGACAATATTCGCTTAGAACTTATCAATTATATTAATAAGAAGCTATCTAATTTAGAAGATATTACTATTAATAGTGAGAAAGCTTACTTATTACTAGATACTCTAAGCTGCCCTTATATTTCTAATAATGATAGCGAAAAATTAGTAAAGGAAGTAGCTTCTTTATTAAAAATGAGCTTAAACGATAGTGAAATTAGCAATCTTAGTCATTCTTTTAGAAGTCAATACTGGCATACTGATTGGAATAATGTAGACTTGCTCAACTTGTTAGAAAAGAAAGAGTTGAAGCAATCATACTCATAGAGTACTATTTAAAACGAAGCATCCTCTCAACATAGTCGCTTCCACAGGGTTATGATTATATACGATGATA
>NZ_PJBU01000034.1:0-1363 GCF_002863645.1 Psychrobacter sp. MES7-P7E
CGCCATGCAGACCTTATCTAATTGGCATAATAAAGCCAATCAAGGCAAGCTTATCGGCACAGAACAATATGATCCTGATCTTATGACGGCTCTTCAGGAAATAAAGCAGCTCAAACGACAGCTTAAAGTAGCCGAAGAGGAACGAGAGATATTAAAAAAGGCGACGGCGTACTTTGCCAATGAGGAACTTTAAGAAACTGGCCCCTGACGTCAAATCCGTACAGTTAAACTTGGGAGATTTTAATTACGCAGCCTGATGATAAAAGTCAAACCACATCTGCCTTGGCGATCTATAGCCTAAACCCTTTTGAATTCTCGTCTGATTTTAGTAGAGCTCGATATATTGTGTGTTATCGCTGATCGCTGTAAACCTTGTTTTATAGTCCTGATGGTATACAAGCTCATTCTTTAATGTACCCCAGAAGCTTTCTATCGGAGCATTGTCGACACAATTGCCTTTACCACTCATTAAACCAGTAAGCTGATGCTGTTTGATGATTTTGTGATAGGCATTATTGCAATACTGGCTGCCTCTGTCAGAGTGCATAATCAATCCTTGGCTGGGTCGTTTATTTTTGATAGTCATGTTAAGTGCACGGCATACTAAATCTGCTGTCATGCGTTTGTTGATAGCGTAACCGACCAGCTCTTTGGTGTATAAATCTTTAACGCCTGCTAAGTATAGCCAACCCTCGCTTGTCCAGATATAAGTAATATCGCTTACCCAAGACTCATTAGGGCGACTGGCATCAAACTGCTGATCCAGCACATTTGGGTAAATCAGCTTGTTGTGATTAGAGTCGGTGGCCACTTTAAAGCGCTTATGACGACGACATTTAATCCCGTGTTCCTCTTTGATGCTTCTTACCATATATAGGCTAATGTTGTGGCCTTGCTCGCTTAGATGAGCATGCAGTCGATCTACGCCATAACGTTCTTTCGTTTCACTGTGAGCCGCTTTAACCAGTAATTCAGACTGGTTGCGATGTATCTGCTGGTCACTGATGTCACGACTGATCCAGTCGTAATAGCTTGAGGGCTTAACCCTTAACACACGGCACATAGTGCTGATGCTAAAGAAGTGCTGGTTATCTTTGATAAAGGCGTACCTGACTAACTGTGCTTGGCAAAGTACGCCGTCGCCTCATTCGAGCATAGCTCTTATCTTGCGTCGGGGCGAAGCAGTGCTTCGCTTTATCCCTCCTCATTTAGGATCTCGCGTTCCTCTTCAGCCACTTTAAGCTGCTGCTTGAGCTGCTTTATTTCTTGAAGAGCACTCATAAGATCAGGATCATATTGTTCTGTGCCGATAAGCTTGCCTTGATTGGCTTTGTTATGCCAATTTGAGAGCGTTTGCATGGCA
>NZ_PJBU01000035.1:0-1340 GCF_002863645.1 Psychrobacter sp. MES7-P7E
AAACTAAACTAGAGTATCAGCTAGATATTACAGAGACCAATAAGCTTATTTGTGAGAGATACTGGCTAAGAGAAGCCGACAAACGAAGTGGTTTTATATATACCTGCAAAGAGATAGGTCGAGAGTTTGATGTTAAGCATCAAGATATACCGAGTATCGTTAAAATAAATGCTCATCTTGTTGTACTAGACTGCCAATGCATAGACTGCGGTACAACTAAGATTTGCTATACTCGCTCACAGCTAACTCGATTGGATCTTATTAGATGGCGGTGTGACGATTGCGGGGAGGCGCTTGAAAAAAGAATGGATCAAGAGTACTTGGAGTATCGTCTTAAACAAGACCGTTTAGCAGAAGAAAAGAGACAGACTGCTCTAGAGTACATCAATCAATACAGAAGCATTCAATTAAGCAGTATTCCTTCAGTCACTGAGCTTAACGATGTGGATAGGCTGCTACTTGCAGCGACCATAGAGAGTATAGGAGCAGATAATTTAAAGAATACAGTTTCTCTACATGACAACTTATCATTACCTTTATCATCGTTCTCTAAATTAGATGAAAAGATACTACATCATCTCTTTAACCGAAATCTGCTCATACTAGCTCCTGAAAATAGCTACGAATATGTAACTATCAACGAAGAACAAGAATTAGAAATAGATTTCTATCAAGCGATTTTTGAGTTTGCTTATAGTACTGAGAATCTTACTAAAATCTTGATAAACGCTAAATTTAGAAAAAATACCAGTGCTCTAGTAGCGAATAGTCAATTTAAGAGCTGGTGTGAAAAGGTACAGCTAGGAGAGTGTTTAAGCTACCTGATTACTAGGTCAAGACTGAACTATCTAGCACCGCCTATTGGCGAGAAGCTAATTAGCATTCTCAGATCATGTTTAGCTGAATGCTCTGTATCAACCATGCATTATGTCATTTGGAAGTCTGTTGAAAATGCTGCTGCATACGTGCAAAAACCAGGCATTACTCGAAAACATGCTTCAAATTCTGTTTCTGGTAATATAGAAAGAGTATTCAGTAAAATATACAGTGGTAGTTGGAGTCACAATAAATCTTTTCGCGATGCTAGCCACCCTCAGTCTGCAATGGCCAAAATATTTTTTGATTATGTATTTGGAGTAGATGATGGTAGTTTTCACCATACTCTTGATGAGTTATTTAGTCCATATAGATCCCAAAAAACTTTAGAGCAAGTAAGTTACGCAACTCTAGGAGATGCTAGAAGTACGAATTATTCAGTCACAATAGCTCTTGATATTAAACAATCATGATTTACCGATGTCTAAATCATTAATATAATTAAATCAGCCGAATAAGGTATA
>NZ_PJBU01000036.1:0-1309 GCF_002863645.1 Psychrobacter sp. MES7-P7E
TGAACCGCCCCGGGATTGTCGGAGACTCAACATTCTGAGAGAATACGACAATGAAAAAACAAACCTACACTCCTGAGATTAAAGAACGCGCCGTTCGCATGCTGATAGAAGCGTTGGGCGACTATCCTTCCACATGGTCAGCGATTCAAGCCATTGCCCCTAAGATTGGCTGTACGCCTGAAACCCTGCGGTCGTGGCATAAAAAACACATCGATCAAACTATTCCTGCATCGGTGCAAGCGCAAAGTGATAAAGAGCGCATCAAGGAGCTTGAACGCGAATGCAGAGAGCTCAAGCAAGCCAATGAGATCATACGTAAGGCTGCCGCTTTTTTCGCCCAGGCGGAGCTCGACCGCTGACTAAAATCATGATTCAATTCATCGACGATCATAAGAATAATTATGGGGTCGAGCTGATCTGTAGAGTATTACCGATTGCCCCATCAACCTATCACCGTGCTAAAGACTTGGAGAGCTACCCTGAAAAACGCTCACTGCGCAGTCAACATGACGACTTTTACATCAGCGAGATTAAACGTATCTGGCAGGACAGCAAATGCCGTTACGGTGCGCGTAAAGTATGGCAGCAGATGAAAGCTGACGGGTTAAAGGTTGCTCGTTGTACCATAGAGCGTTTAATGAGACAGCATGGCCTACAAGGTGTCTGGCGCGGTAAGGGTAAAATAACAACTCACAGCCGTGATGATCAAAAGCGTGCTGATGACTTGGTTAATCGTAACTTTAGCGCTCATCGCCCTAACCAGCTCTGGGTGGCAGACTTTACTTATATCAAGACGATAAGCGGCTGGGTGTATACCGCTTTTATTATTGATGTGTTTGCTCGCGCTATTGTGGGCTGGAAAGTATCTAATCGTATGAACACAGATATGGTGATGGCGGCGTTAAATCAAGCAATAGCAGATAGAAACTATCCCAAAGATGTGATTCATCACAGTGATCGAGGGGTTCAGTATTTATCCATTCGCTATACTGATAAAATGGCTGACTGCGGTGTGATTGCCTCTGTTGGCACTACAGGTGATTCATACGATAATGCACTGGCTGAGACGGTCAACGGGCTTTATAAGTCTGAGGTGATTCATTATTTAAAACAGAACTGGACTGGTGTGAACGATGTTGAACTAGCAACCCTTGAATGGGTGGATTGGTTTAACAAAACACGATTGCATAGCACGATTGGATATGTGTCGCCCTTTGAGTTTGAAAAGCGGTATTATGATAATTTAATCCTGTCAGGCATTGCTGCCTGACTAAAGTAAATCAGCCTCCGATAAAGTCGGGGCGGTTCA
>NZ_PJBU01000037.1:0-1309 GCF_002863645.1 Psychrobacter sp. MES7-P7E
TGAACCGCCCCGGGATTGTCGGAGACTCAATTTTCTGAGAGAATATGACAATGAAAACACGAAATTATACCCCTGAAATGAAAGAGAGCGCCGTCCGTATGCTGATTGCAGCTAAAGACGATTACCCATCCACCTGGTCAGCCATCAAAGCCATAGCGCCAAAGATAGGTTGCACGCCTGAGACCCTACGATCATGGCATAAAAAGCACATTGATAAAACCATTCCTGCAAACATTCAAGCTCAAAGCCAAGCGGAGCGTATCAAAGAGCTTGAACGTGAGAACAGAGAGTTAAAGCAAGCCAATGAGATTATAAAGAAAGCTGCAGCTTTTTTCGCCCAGGCGGAGCTCGACCGCAAACCCAAGTAATGGTTGATTTTATTGAAGATCATAAACAACAATATGGAGTCGAGCCAATCTGTAGAGTATTACCGATTGCTCCATCCACATACTATCGTGCTAAAGAACTAGAAGAAAATCCTGAAAAGCGTTCACAGCGTAGTCAGCATGACGATTTCTACCTTAATGAGATTAAACGTATCTGGAAGAACAGCAAATGCCGATACGGTGCTCGTAAAGTTTGGCAACAGTTGAAAGCAGAGGGTATATATCCTGCACGCTACACTGTAGAGCGGTTAATGCGTCAGCATGGTATGCAAGGTGTTTGGCGAGGTAAAGGTAAGATAACGACTAAGTCTCGTGACGATCAAAAGCGTGCTGATGATTTGGTTAATCGTAACTTTAATGCCTATCGCCCTAACCAGCTATGGGTAGCTGATTTTACCTCTATAAAGACATTGAGTGGTTGGGTCTATACCGCCTTTATCATTGATGTATTTGCTCGCGCTATCGTTGGCTGGAAAGTATCAGATCGTATGAACACTGATATGGTGATGGCAGCACTAAACCAAGCCATTGCAGACAGAAACCATCCTAAAGATGTGATTCATCATAGTGATCGCGGCGTTCAGTACTTATCCATTCGCTATATTGATAAGATGGCTGATTCTGGCGTTATTGCATCTGTTGGTACAACCGGTGATTCATACGATAATGCATTGGCTGAAACGGTTAACGGGCTTTATAAAACAGAGGTGATTGAATATTTAAAACAGCAGTGGCAAGGTGTGAATGATGTTGAATTAGCAACCCTTGAATGGGTCGATTGGTTTAACAAAACTCGCATTCATAGTACGATTGGTTATGTGTCGCCTTTTGAGTTTGAGAGACGATACTATGATAGTCTTACTGAGTCAGACAAAGCTGCCTGACTCAAGCAATCCACTCTCCGATATAGTCGGGGCGGTTCA
>NZ_PJBU01000038.1:0-1302 GCF_002863645.1 Psychrobacter sp. MES7-P7E
GAGACCATCCCAGATTCTGTGTAACTGCCATTTAGATTAAATGCCTGCTAATACGATCATCAAACATAATCATAAAGCGATTCAGAGCAGACGTCCAGTTACGAATCGGCATCGACCACTTTTTAGACGCCTGCTGGGTTGCTAGATAGACTACCTTAAACGCTGCCTGATCAGAGGGGAACACCTTACGCTTATTCACTGCCGTACGAATCACACTGTTTAGCGACTCAATAGCATTGGTGGTATAGATGACTTTTCTGATGTCTTTCGGGTAATTAAAGAACACCGTTAAGCCTTCCCAGTTATTGCGCCAAGACTTGACCACGTGCGGGTATTTATCGCCCCACACTTCATCAAAGTGCTCAAGATTGGCCTCTGCTATCTCAAGCGTATCCGCACCATAAATGGCCTTTAAATCAGCCGCTACGGCCTTTTTATCCGTCCACGGTACGAACTTCATTGAATAACGCACCATGTGTACGATACACAGCTGAACCTGAGCATTTGGATAAACAGTGTTAATGGCATCAGGGAAGCCCTTTAAGCCGTCGACACAGGCAATGAGGATATCTTGTACGCCACGGTTTTGAAGCTCGGTAAGAACACCTAGCCAGAACTTAGCGCCCTCATTTTCTGACAGCCACATACCAAGTAGCTCTTTCTTACCATCAAGTCCCACGCCTAGAGCCAGATAAATAGCCTTGTTGATGATCTGCTTGTCTTGACGTACTTTGACGACAATGCAGTCTAGATAGACGATAGGATAAACACTGCTCAATGGCCGGTTCTGCCATGCAGTGATGTCCTCTAAGATGTTGTCAGTGACTCTTGAAACCAAGCTACTTGAGATATCGACATCGTAGAGCTCTTTAATGCTCTCTACAATCTCGGTGGTGGTTTGGCCCTTGGCGTAAAGAAATATGATTTTATCATCAAGCCCTGAGATACGGGTTTGATGCTTGCGCACAAGTGTAGGTTCAAAGTCACCATCACGGTCTCTTGGGGTAGATATCTCAAGATCGCCTGTGTCACTGCGGACGGTCTTTTTAGTGTGCCCGTTGCGCTTGTTAGGCTTATCCGCCTTTTCATGCTTGGGATAGCCGAGATGATCTTCCATCTCAGCTTCAAGGGCAGTGTCGATAAAGGATTGCATGAGCTGCTTTTGGAAGTCTTTAATGTCATCGAAGCTTTTCATGCTACCAGCCATCTGCTGGGCCAGTTTCTTGATGTCGGGTTGAGTAGTCATTGCTTATTCTCCAGTTAGTGGATTATAAGCAGTTACACAAAGTTTGGGAAAGGCTC
>NZ_PJBU01000039.1:0-1277 GCF_002863645.1 Psychrobacter sp. MES7-P7E
TGACCTATGCTGTCAAATCCGTAGACCTAAACTTGGGAGATTTTAATCAAGCGGCCTGACGATAATGATCAAACCACACCTGTCTTGGCGACTTCATGCCTAAACTCTTTTGAATCCTAGTCTGGTTATACTCAAGCTCAATATATTTAACAATATCGCTAATGGCTTCCATCCTTGTTTGATACTCTTGGTGATACACTAGCTCATTCTTTAACACGCCCCAGAAGCTCTCTATAGGGGCATTATCGTAACAATTGCCCTTACGGCTCATTGAACCTTTAAACTTATGATGTTCGATCAAATTGCGATAGTCATGACTGCAATACTGACTGCCTCTATCTGAATGCACGATTAAGCCTTTATTGGGCTTCTTATTCCTAATCGCCATATTTAGCGCGTTACAGACTAAATCTGCTGTCATTCGCTTATTAATGGCATAGCCGACCAGCTCTTTGGTATAAATATCTTTTACCCCTGCTAAGTACAGCCAACCCTCAGAGGTCCAGATATAAGTGATATCACTGACCCAAGCTTGGTTGGGCTGTTTGGCTTCAAAGCTTTGCTCTAATAGGTTTGGATAAATTGGTTTATTGTGATCTGAGTTAGTGGTCACTTTAAACTTCTTATGACGCTTGCATTTGATAGCATACTCTTCTTTAATACTTCTGATCATGTACTTGCTAATCTTATGCCCTTGAGCCGTTATATGGGCTTGTAGACGCTCATAACCATAGCGCTCTTTTGTCTCAGTATGAGCGGCTTTAACCAGCAATAGGCAGTGGTTACGATGTATTTGCTGATCACTGATACCACGAATTATCCAGTCATAGTAGCTGGATGGTTGAACCTCTAAAACAGCACACATCCGAGTAATACTAAAGAGTCGCTGATTGGCTTTGATAAAGGCGTACTTCACTAACCGTTTTTCGCAAAGTACGCCGTGGCCTTTTTTAGTATCTCACGCTCCTCTTCAGCTATCTTGAGCTTACGCTTGAGTTGTTTATTCTCTTCTATCAGCGCCATAAGCTCAGGATCATATTGTTTGGTGCCTTTAAGCTTGCCCTGATTGGCTTTATTCTGCCAGTTGGTTAGGGTCTGCATCGGTATGCCAAGCTTTCTTGCTGCGGCGCTGATATTGCCATTATGCTCAGCTATGCTTTTGACGGCTTCGGCTTTAAATTCTTCGCTGTATCGTGCTGTTTTTTTAGTCATGGTAAACTCCTTATCGAGTTGTTAGTTTACCAAGTTTTATTCTACGGTTTCTTCAGCATACCTCA
>NZ_PJBU01000040.1:0-1277 GCF_002863645.1 Psychrobacter sp. MES7-P7E
TGAGCTATGCTGAAGAAACCGTACAACTAAACTTGGTAAACTAAGCACAATTATAGGAGTTTACCATGACCAAGAAATTAAGAACTTACAGTAACGAATTTAAAGCTGAAGCCGTCAAGAAGATAGCGGATAACAATGGCAATATTTCAGCGACCGCAAAGCAACTTGGCATCGCCATGCAAACGCTATCCAACTGGCAGAACAAAGCTAATCAAGGCAAGCTTGTAGGAACAAAGCAGTATGACCCTGAACTTATGAGTGCGCTTGAAGAGGTAAGACGCCTAAAGCGACAGCTTAAAGTTGCCGAAGAGGAGCGCGAGATCTTAAAAAAGGCGACGGCGTACTTCGCGAAGCACAGTTAGTAAAGTACGCCTTTATCAAAGACAATCAGCAGATATTTAGCATCACTACTATGTGCCATGTATTGAAGACTAAGCCGTCAAGCTACTACGACTGGCTGAGTCGTGATATCAGCTGTCAGCAGGTACACCGTAATCAGTGCGAGCTACTAGTTAAAGTCGCTCATAGTGAAACTTATGAGCGCTATGGTGTTGAGCGTCTGCATGCAACGCTCACCGAGCAAGGGTATGATATTAGTCTATACATGGTCAGAAGCATCAAAGAGGAACATGGCATCAAATGCCGTCGTCACAAGCGCTTTAAAGTCACCACTGACTCAAATCACAAAAAACTGGTCTATGACAACGTATTAAATCAGCATTTTGATATGCAAAGACCGAATCAAGCGTGGGTCAGCGACATTACCTATATCTGGACAAATGAGGGCTGGCTGTATTTAGCGGGAGTCAAAGACTTATACACCAAAGAGCTGGTCGGCTATGCTATCAATAAGCGAATGACCGCAGATCTAGTATGCAAAGCATTGAACATGGCCATCAGGAATAAACGTCCAAGCAAAGGGCTAATCGTTCACTCTGACAGAGGTAGCCAATATTGCAGCCATACCTACCACAAGATCATTAAGCAACATCAATTTACAGGCTCAATGAGTGGCAAAGGCAATTGTTTCGACAACGCGCCCATAGAAAGCTTCTGGGGTGTCTTGAAGAATGAGCTTGTGTATCACCAAGACTATAAAACAAGGTTTGCAGCCATCAACGATATCATTGGCTATATTGAGCTGTATTACAACCAAACTAGAATTCAAAAGGGCTTGGGCTATAAATCGCCAAGACAGGTGTGGTTTGACTCTTATCGTCAGGCTGCGTAATCAAAATCTCCCAAGTTTAAGTCTACGGGATTGACGGCAGGGGTCA
>NZ_PJBU01000070.1:0-97426 GCF_002863645.1 Psychrobacter sp. MES7-P7E
GACTTCGTCAGCAGATTTTAAATATTCAAAGAAACGTTCACACTGCTTGTAAGCCTTTATTATCAAATCTTTTATAGATTGTGAATGGCGCTTAAAATCAAGTTCAGGTGAAGCTATGCTCGCAGCTGCGCCAGCTTTAGCTTCAACGAGGTAAAGTACATCATCAATTAAAACTAGGGTATCGTTTTCAGCCCATTGTTTAGTTTTGGGGTCTTTATAATAGACTTCTTGATAGATTACTGCTCCACTCAGTTGTTCAGCAAGTATTTCGGGGAACGCAGCTTCACTCATTACTTTCTGTCGTTCTTTAAAAGCTTCTTTGTAATCAGGCTTCTTTTGCAACAAATTAAAAAGAAGCGAACGGTACCCTGCGTCCCGGATAAAACAAGGATCTACAGCATAATAGTCTTCACCAAGTTTGATTAAAGGTTTTTTACGAGCAGGTAATGTCCTGTAAGGTGTGCCGGAAAAATCACCTTCACTGAAGAAATCAAGCTCCTCACCACGTGAGTACGCCAAATCTGCTAAAAGTTCTGAAGGTAGTTTTGTATGTCTACTGACATTGGATATACCACCTCTTAGCATATCATCCACAGCTAAGCCCGCACTTTTCGTTTGTTGAGCGTTTGCTTCGACCCATTCTTCCATAGCATCTTCGAGCGGTTTATTCTGCTTTTCAGCGAAATCTTGAGCAGCTTGAAACTGCTTCATCATTTCTTCAATAGCATTAGCCTGGCCTACACGCGTTGCATTGGCTAACTGTTGAAACCCCTCAGCAATTTCAATAGCTCCAATACCATAAATATCTTTTAAAACATCATCATGTGGTGCAAGAACATATTGATAAAACTCACCTTCTAACACCTGATAGCGATTTCCTCTGAGCATAAGCCAAGATGATTTGGCCTGAAATTCAATATCCGCCGTATTAGAACCGAAGTCTTTATTCTGAGTATTTATAGAAGAAACCATCGCAAAACACATGGATTTTTCTCGTAAATTTCGACTAAGTGCAAATAATTCACCGCATTTTCTTTCATCAAACACCACATATTCTTGGGCTACATCAGAAGCAAGAACCGCATGCACGTACTCTAATAAGAATTGAATTTCATTTTTTTCTTTATTTTGAGTATCGGAGCTTAGTTCTGGCGAAGTGGTATTACTGTTCATCATCATAAGTTGGCCATAAATGTACCCAAGCAGTTCTTCTGGTGGGATCCCATTTATTAAAATACGTATTTTTGTAGCAACCTGCTCCATCTCCTTTAACAGGTTAGCGATTACTTTTTCTTGTTCGATATTCATCACTTTCAATCCTTTATAGGAAAAGTAGAAATTCAGCGCGATACAACGTTGATGAGGATTTGTAAAGATAAGCTCACAAATATCAGTTTAATGATCGAAAAAAGCACTTGCTCAATACTAACAGTTAGTTATAACCAATATAATTCCGGCATTATCAATCTTAATATTAAACTATAAGAAATTAGTATTACTGGTTATTCTCTAATATCATTCTATTTATATTCAATAAAACGTGGAGGGTTATAACTAAGATATATTATAAAACCATTACCCACCAGATTTGCACAAAACCCGTTACCATTCAACCCATCGTATTTACTCGCAATTTATATAAACGTTATCAAAAAAATCTTGCGATAGCGGTGTCAAAATTGGACAACCAAATACCAAGAGCCATGAATTAACATCACTAACAAACCTATAGTTGCATCTGACGCTTATTACGCCTAGTATTTCGCTCCTTTAAATAACTCTATTTTTAACAATAGCACCTCCATAGGTTTGTCTACTCACAATAAAGAAGGATTCGTTATGCCAATAAATACAACCACAATTATTGATGGTGGCATGGGACGAGAATTGGCGAAACGTGGTGCACCGTTTCGTCAACCTGAATGGTCAGCACTGGCAATGATAGAAGCGCCAGAGATCGTTCGTGATGTACACCGTGCTTATATAAAGAGCGGCGCGGCAGTCATTACGACCAACAGTTACGCCCTAGTACCCTTTCATATCGGCGAGGAGCGTTTTGTGGCGCAAGCACAAGATTTGGCAGCAGCATCAGGCGAAATGGCACGTGCAGCAGTGACGCTAGAAGGCGCAGCAACCAAAGTAGCTGGCTCTATCCCGCCACTATTTGGCTCCTACCGTGCAGACTTGTTTGATGCTGACCACGTAGAAGATATCGCCACCCCACTAATCAAAGGTCTAAATCCGTATGTCGATTTTTGGCTCGCTGAGACTCAGAGTCTAATCGCCGAGTCTATCGCTGTTCGTGAGCTACTTAGTACGCTAGATACAGACAATAAACCGCTATGGGTAGCTTTTACTTTAGAAGACAGTATGGATATCGATGTACCACGTCTGCGTTCAGGAGAAACCGTCGAGGAAGCTGTGGCAACGATGGCTGCTCTCGATGTCGAGGCGATACTCTTTAACTGCTGCCAACCTGATGTCATCGAGCAAGCACTAGATGTCGCACAAACTGTACTGCAAGCAAAACAAGCGCAGCATATCAAACTTGGCGCTTATGCCAATGCTTTCCCGCCGCAACCAAAAAATGCTGCGGCAAATGATACGCTTAATGAAGTACGTGATGATTTGACCCCGCCTGCCTATCTGCTCTGGGCACAAAAGTGGCAAGCACAGGGTGCTTCATTAATCGGTGGCTGCTGCGGTATTGGCCCTGAGCATATTCAGGAATTAAGCCAACATTTCACTGCTACTGCCTAGACATAGGCTGATCTGAACATAGAAAATGTAAGATAATTAGATCGTTGAGTTCATCATGCTGACGACCATCGAATGTTATTTAATGGTCGGCATGTTGCTGGTCATGGAGCTATGCTGTAAACGTATCGAAAAATTCAGTAGCAGCTACAGGCTTGAATGAAATCATTGACTAGCTTGTCATAAATATGCGTATTGTATTTTTAACAGCCTACCATTCCTACCGCTACCCTGAAGTCTTTCTACCCGTTTGTATCAGTAGGACACCACTTAAAATCAGTACCAACGCTATAATTTCTAAGCTGGTGATGTCCTCTCCAATTACAGCGCCAATGATGACAGCAACGACTGGAGCAATATAAGTAGCACCAGCAGCCCGCACCGAACCCAACGTCTCGATAATAAAATAATAAATCAAAAAAGCAGCGCCAGTACCCAAAGCACCCAGACCAAGTATCGTTCCCCACATTGCCCTAGTATCTGTCGACAGCTGGGTTATACCATCGAAATCGATGAGTATCGAAAGCGTTATGACAGCCAACCCCACTTGCCAAGTGGCTAACGCCAGTGGCGGCAACCTCAAAGGAGACAGATAGCGCCGCGCATATACAAAAGACGCACCCACACTCAAAGATCCTGCCAACATCCACAAAACGCCAACGAGAGAGACACCAGTAGCGCCTTGCCATGGTCGCGCACTTAATGCGATACCAGCAAATCCTAGCGCAAGTCCAATCGCCATTTGCTTGGTCGGACGCTCATCAGGTAAGAACAGCGCCGCGCCCAAAAAGGTAAATATAGGGATTGAGCCACTTAATAGACCTGCAATGCTACTGGGCAATAGCGCCGTACCTGCGACAAATCCATAATAGTAAAAAGACGTTGCGAGCACTGACATCACTATAAAGTATGGCAAATGCTGTAACTGCGCCCGAGTAATTACTTTACTGTGCCAGGCAACGGCAACCAATGGTAAGAACCCAAATAGCAGGCGTAAAAATACGGTTTGTGAGGGGCTAATTAGAGCCGTCGCCCATTTCATAAAAATAAAATTCGACCCCCAGATGACACCAAGTAGCACCAGTGCAGCATATGCTCGAAACATAACATTGGCCTTAATAAATAGATGAGCTGCTTTTTTCAAGCAGCTAGCGTCGATAGTGTTTTATTGCTTGTACTAACAGTCTGGTATTAACTATCTTGTATCAATAGGCTTGTATTGATTGATTCGTTACACAGAGCGAATGACGCCACCATCAACCCGTATATTCTGACCAGTGATATATCCGGCAGCTTCGGATAATAAAAAGGCAATCGTTGAGGCGACTTCTTCAGAGGTGCCATAACGCTCCATCGGTACACTAGCACGTCGCTCATCGACTTCAGGCAAGCTATCAATCCAGCCAGGTAAGACATTATTAATACGCACACCTTTTGCTGCATAGTCATCTGAGAAAATCTTGGTAAAAGCGCCAAGGCTGGCACGAAAAGCCGTTGACGTAGGAAAAAGCGCAGTCGGCTGCGTTACCCAAGAGGTAGATATATTGACGATAGCACCGCTACCCTGTGCCACCATGATTGGCGTGACCAAACGAATTGCACGTACCGCACTAAGAAAGTAAACCTCTAGCCCTTTATGCCAATCCTCATCAGTGATGTCCAAGATAGGTGCGCGCGGGCCATGACCAGCAGAGTTTACAAGCGCATCAATACGTCCCCACTGTTGCATCGCCAAATCAACCAAACGTTGTACATCTTCATTAATAAGGTTGGAGCCAGTAACACCAATGCCGCCCAACTCTTTTGCTAAAGCCTCACCTTTACCAGAGGAAGACAGAATAGCGACATGATAACCATCGGCTGCAAGTTTACGAGCAGCGGCAGCACCCATGCCTGATCCGCCTGCGGTGATAAGCGCTACTTTTTTTGTTGTTGTAATATTATTCATCTTTCTTTCTCCATTAGTTATCGTTTCATTTATCATAACCAATAAAATCAGATTCCTAACATCATAATAAAAGATGCTAGACTGTAGAAAATCTATAGTCTAGGAAAACAAAATGTCAAACAGCCATCGTACATTGCCACCGCTCAATGCCTTACGTGCATTTGAGGCTGCTGGGCGTCATCTTAATTTTCGGGCGGCGGCGGATGAGCTGTTTGTGACACAGGGCGCGGTCGCTCAGCAGGTAAGAATGCTAGAGGAGCATATCGGCTTTCCTTTGTTTCAAAGACTACCAAGAGGCGTGGCTCTCACTAGCCAAGGTTCTGTTTACTTTGCAGAAGTTACTCGCGCTTTTAAAATTTTGGATAAAGCAACAGCTCAGCTACTCAGAGAACCCAAGACAGTCACTATCAGCGTGACACCGACTTTTGCCACCAAGCTATTATTACCTCAGTTGTCAGCTTTGACCGCTGCTATCCCTGATGTAGAATTGCGTACGGTAGCGACTGAGTCCATTGCAGATTTTGACCGTGATCAAGTAGATATCGCTGTGCGTTTAACACGCCCTCCCTTTCCTACCTCACTCGAGGCTCAGCTACTGTTTAACCAAACACTCGTGGCAGTTGCCAGCCCGCACCTGATAGCCAGTAGAGAACTGCCTATATCAACAGAGGCGCTACAAGAAATGCCATTGCTCCATGACTCACATCATCATTGGCCACGATTTTTTGGTACCACAGATAAGCTGCCCGGCGCTGTATTTAACCAAACCGCATTGGCTTTAGATGCAGCGCTGGCGGGTCAGGGCGTTGCGATTGCTTGTCAGGCTTTTGTACAAGCGGATTTGAATGCAGGAAGATTGGTTCAGGTAAGTGAGTCAACGCTAACAGTCGATCCAGATTATTATCTCGTTCGCAAAAAGAGTTCGTCATCAACACCAACTGTCGACGCTGTCTGGAACTGGTGTGTCACTCATTTAGCACTGGCTTAGTACAGGCTTAGCACTGACTTGATTTAGCTAGGGCTAGCTAAGCATTAAGTTAAGCGTCAATATACATAATCTAATCTCAAACTTATTAACGTAGTTAGCTTCTGAAACTAACTACGATTTCAGTCGTGCTTCAACGTAATGATGTAGACCTTTCTGCTTTTTTATCCTCGTCTTTTCTCCTCTTTTTTCCTTATGCTAATTACCCTAACTTAAAAATAAAACACAGCTACCTACCCCATTCTGAATCAAAAAACGCCCTATTTTTACGTTATTAAACTACTAAGTTTTTATGTCACATTACATACAACTTACACAGTTAATTTATCACAAACAATTATCGGCTAAATTATTACTTAATTTTGTATTAGTATGCCTTGGTATTCATTAAATGACTGAGGATACAAGTACTTACATTGTCTATAGGCCCATTCTTTCTATATAAATTTCATTTGCTGTACATGCTTAAGGACCAGACATGACTGCTAACACACAAAAAGCTCTAACTAGCGCAGCACTCAGTTTTCAATTGATGACGCGAGCTGAGCCTCCAGAGCTGGTTATCGCCACGATAAAGTCGTTATTAGCAGTAAAAGAAGCACGCGATGAGATATTGATTATCGATAATAATAATAGGGAGACGTCGTTATATAAGCCATTAGCAGCATTTTGCCAAAGCTTAGACGTTAAATTGAACGTCCATTTTTATCATATTGATCGTGTCGAAGGATTCAAAGCGGGTGCTTTAAACTTGGCACTTGGGTTAATGTGTCCAGACTGTAGTCACATTGTGGTGGTCGATAGTGATTACCAAGCATTACCACATGCTAGAGCCTCTATTACGCAGGCTATCGCTCAATATCCTGAGTATACCCTACTGCAGTTTCCGCAGTTTTATCGTAATGAAGGACAGCTCGATGCGCATAGCGAGTTGAATCACTATTTCAATCATCATTTGTATCGTCCTTTTAATCGCAATCGCGCCTTATCAACGGGTACTTACGCAGTCATTCGACGCTCAGACCTTTTGAGCATAGGAGGCTGGTCAGGCGCTTCTATCACTGAAGATGCTCAGATGGGCGTGCTTATGCATCGACAAGGTTTTCGCAGTCAGTTTGTGCCAGAAGTTATTGCCACAGGCTTACTACCTAACACGCTAGATGACCTAATATGTCAACGCCGACGCTGGATCTACGGCAATATGCAAGTGCTCACGGATTACTTGTCAGTCCCGTACAACTCTCCATTTCAACATGTCTCGCAATCTAAAAGTATGGATGAACGTTTAGCATATATACGCGCTCATCTGTCTCAATTAAGTGCTTGGGCAAACTTCACGGGGTTCTTTATCCTTTTGCATATCTGCTCATTATTGGTAATGGTTGATATGCTTTTAATAAATAACGCTGACGTGTCGATGCTTGCACCTTTATATCTGGTTTATGCAGGCTACACATTTTTTATCCTTAGACGTCTATGGGCTTACTGCCGTGATCAATCGCCTCTCAATCAACAAATAGATGACAGCTACCAGCCCCGTTTTGGTAGAAAAATACGTGCATGGTTGATGCATTTGAACTTTTGGGAAATTGGTGCCTTGTCATGGCTTCCGGTGCTGTGGGGACGAGAAAAACCTTTTGTCTGTACGCCAAAACAAAACTATATCCAAAATCGTCATTCCTTATTCCTTAAGAATATAGCGGCGTTACCAAAACTGCTGTTGGTGCTAAATATCATTACAGCCATAGTTGTAGCGCCATTTTCACCGCTCTATTCGCCAGTACTATTTATATGTGCAGCGGCAGTTTGTATTCTTAAACTAAGCGCCGCCAAGGTCGCAATGGATAATTTCTCTGATGCTCGAGCAGATATATTAAGTATGAGTAAGGTTCTGAGACAGACTCTAAAAGTAGCCCATGAAAAGAAGACGACTATCACGACATCTTATGCGACGTCTTTATTTAAAGATAAAAAGACCATCGACTCGTAAGAATCAGTACTTATAAAGATAGCGGTTTATATAAGCCAATTTTGAAACAAGGTCATTCTATTGTCTTTTATTGTTTCTATACTAAGTTCCCTATACGCCACTCTACTAACCAAAACGCTTATAGCCATGATGCTTATAACTATAAAGGTCTTAAAAACATGATTAGGTCTTCGAATTCACCGCTACGTATTGCCATTATTGCGCATTCACTATATCCCATTGCCCAGCCTTACGCGGGTGGTCTAGAAATGATTACCCAATTGATTTGTGATGAGCTAGTGGCGCAAGGTCATGAGGTATTGCTTTACGCTCATAAAGATAGCGAGACGAAAGCAACGCTGGTGCCATTATTGACTCGTCATGAGTTTAACAAGATGGTCTATGATAATGAGCATGAAACGGTCGCCATGGGCCGTGAAGAGATGTACCAATATCTCACCTATCAGATAGCCCTACGAGATATTATCGAACGTGATGAGCGCGGTGAGATTGATATCGTACATAACCACAGTCTGCATCATATTCCGATGATGACAGGCCAAGCATTTGGCGAAAGGTTTTTTACCACTTTTCATACGCCTATTTTTCCACAGTTACGTTTGGCACTTTTGACGCTACGCTCTGGTACAACCACTCAGTTTACAGCGATTAGTAAACATCAACAGCAGTTATTCGCTGAGTTTGTTCCCTCACAAGTGGTGTATAACGGCATCGATGTCGAATCCTTTACTGCCAATACAGAATCGCTTGGCAATACTAATGGTAGCGATGACGAGGTGTATTTGTGGTATGGACGCATCTGCCCTGAAAAAGGCACTCATTTAGCCATGCGGTACTGTATGGAAGCTGGGAAGAAACTTATCATAGCAGGACCTAAAAGCAACGAAGACTACTTTAATCAAAAAGTAGCCCCTTTATTATTTAAAGACAGTAAGAGTGGCGATGACAAACTATTCAGTTACGTAGGTCATGTCACCAAGGACGAGATTAACAATTACTTATGCCAAGCAACTGCCATGCTATTCACCAGTACTTGGGACGAGCCATATGGATTGACCTTGGCTGAAAGTTTGGCATGTGGCACACCAGTGATTGGTTTCGATGCTGGAGCCAGTGCAGAAATTATTACTCCAGAGACAGGAGTCATCGTACCTAAAAAAGACAAAGCCGCCTTTATCAATGGCTTTGCTACGATTAAAAACATATCACGCCAAGCCTGCCGTGACCGTGCTTTAGAGTTTTGTTCAGTGTCAGCCATGGTAGACGGCTATCTGGAACTTTACCGAGCAGCGTTAAAAAATAGAACTGCGTTAATAGAAGACAATTCAGTAAGTTATATCAACAATATCAACAGCTATGAGCTCTCTGATTTAACAAAAGACTCCCTGCAGTTTTTCAATCAGGCCATTCAAGCACCAATTGAAACTGATAATGATCTTGTTAGCTTTTCTGAGGGATCGTAATGATGCGTATTGGATATTATGCTCATCATCACGGCTCAGGACATTGCCGACAGGCAGACAAACTGGCTGCATTGCTACCTAATGACGCAAGAGCGCAATTAACGGTATTTACGAGCTTAGATATAGATAGCTATCGTTTTACCGCTATTGATGAACAACAAATCGTACGTTTAAATGCAGAAGATGAACGCCCAGATGACATACTAGCAGGTCGTGCAGGAGAATATTGGCAACCAGCCAGCCTACATTACTCGCCCGTAGGCAATGGCGACATTCAAAAACGCAGTCACCAAATATTAGACACTATCTTTCAATGTAAGATTGATCTGATGATTATCGATGTCAGCGTTGAGGTGGCAATGCTCTGCCGTGCAGCAAGTATTCCTTACCTTTACGTTAGGCTTCCTGGCATTCGCGATGATACGCCACATTTGGGTGCTTTCGTTGGCGCGCTTGCCTTACTAGCACCTTATCCTAAAGCGTTAGAGTCTGCCCAGACATCTGAGTGGGTCTGTGATAAGACGCTCTATCTTGACTTTATCTACTCTCAAAAAGCTGAGTCATACACTTATGAGAGTTTTATAGATATCTTGGCAAAATTAAGCGTAGGTGGCGAAATTTCTGCGCCTAAATCTACAAACCTACCATCTATTGAAACTCAATTAACAGATAAGTCCGGAGCTACAATACCTGTTATCACCGTTATCAAAGGCTACGGTGGACACAAAGCGATTGACGAAAAATTATCAGAGTTGCGCTCACTGCTACCCAATGCATTAATTATCTCTCTCGGGCCTATAGACGATGACAAACGATGTTATGTCGATATCTCAACTGAAGTAAATGACGTCACACCATTTATTTGTCATAGCGATTATCTGATGATGGCCTGTGGCTTAAATGCTGTTGCGCAAGCGTATCATTACGATACGCCGCTCATAGTAGTGCCTGATGACAGACCGCATAATGAACAGGTCGTCATGGCTGAAGCGTTAGTTACTCAAAATAAAGCGCTAAATTGGCAGCAGTTTAAAACCTTGATGAGCGTCAATAACGGTCAACCTGAATCTATTGCCCAAACAATTCATGGTCGAAATAAACCACACCCCACTACCTCGGTTGATAGCATTGAAAAAAATAACAGTGAGGAAGATAGCATTGAGGAAATCAACGCAGTTACGCCAATAGCTGCTCAAGCGTTTATGCATAGCACCACTGATTATCCTACTACTAATCTTTGGTTTGAAAACTGGTTGCTTCCTCGACTCAACTTAATGCCCGAATCAACAATTAAATACTGACTTATTAAAAATAACAGGCAACCTGATAGCGAGGTAAAGACAAGCGATGACCATTCAGCCAACGAATAACGCTAGCACAACTTCTGATACTGTATCGATGACCGTCATTACGACTTGCTATGGTCGTAATCGTCATCTCTACAACCTACTCAGCAGTCTAGAAAATAGTAGTGTAAAGCCAGCCGAAGTCATTATCGTCAATGACGATGCCGATCCCAATCGGTTAGCTGAATTTTCACTAAATATCGTGAAATTACCAACTACGGTTAAATCAGCTGTAAATGATGGTGGTGATACTACAACTACAGAGTTTGATATCGGACATAATCGCAATCTTGGAGCGTTGCAGGCAACTCACGATATGCTGATTTTTTTGGATGTTGATTGTATCGTAGCGCCTACGTTTATTGAGCAAATGTATAAGAAGCTTCTACAATATCCTAGTGCGCTTTTGATGGGTCAACCGCGCTATCTAACGCGACCATTATCAGTAGAAGAAAATGCACAATTAAAAATCAATCATCTGCCTTTGTCTCTTTTAGACGAGCTGTCTGTCTATAACCCTTATCGTTATAATTTTGATGAAGCTGACTCATATCCTACTGAAACAGAGCAAACAGCCATCAAACAAACTGATGATTACGGTGCATTTTGGAGCCTATGCTTCGCTATCAAGCGGCAGACTTTTGATAAAATTGGCGGTTTTGACACCCAATATACAGGTTATGGTGCAGAAGATACCGATTTTGCCTTTACAGCACGTCGATTAGGTATCAATTTTTACCTTACTGCTGATATCGCTTATCATCAGCAGCACAGTGTCTACCGGCCACCTCTTAATCATCTGGACAGTATCATTGTCAATGCCAATCGCTTCTATCAAAAATGGCACTGTTGGCCCATGACAGGATGGCTGTCCCAATTTTCCGATATGGATCTGATTGATTGGAAAGAAGAACAGTCATCATTGATAGCCGTCCGACGAGAGCCTGACGATAACGAGATAAAGCGCGCTCATTGCCCAGACGCTCCTTATGTTTAACTATTTCTAGCAATTTTTAGCTAACGAAAACTTAGCTAATCAATATTCTAGTACCGATGAATAGTCACTCCTTTAGGTAGTCGACTCATTTCCTGACGTTCAAAATCCCAATTATGACCATGCCAAAAGTGAGCAGTTTTATCATTGTCATTGAAGCCGATCATTAATATCTCTAATGGTAGTTTTGTCTTTTGAATATGGTGTAAGTATGCTCGAGCTACCAGCATCAGCCGATATAACAGAAAACCTGATGAGGGTGCTGACGAATGAATCTCGGTAAAGCATGGATAGTCAGCAACGACTTTATGATGCTCTGATAGCACACTGTGATAGGTAGGGCTTGATAATAGTTTTTGCATGTTCGAGGGAATATCTAAGATGCGATGAGCAGTGATAGGATCGTCATTAGGGCTTGGATCATCAGCTAATGTTGGAAACTGATAAGGCTGGTTGCTCGTCAATATCCCTAATGGCGCGGTCTCTGCCATTTGCTCCACCACTGATATATGATTGCTTCTAGGCGGTAGGCCAAAATGCAGTTTACTGTCACCAATCTGACGAAAAAACAACAGCTTAGGCAGTAAACTAGCTAGCTGATGGCTAGCAAAAAAATCAGCGTGAATAAAGTGATTAAATAACACTAAGACATCATCGGGCTGTAACAACATCTCAAGCTGCGTCGTGGTTACAGCAGGATTATTTGCAATTAGAACAACTCGTTTAGCTTGCTCTAGTGCAGTCTGTATAACGACTGGTAGTGTTAAGAAAGCAGATTGCGCTGTATTTATGTCATTAGATATATATTCGCTATTCTTTGACAGCGCGATACTCTGTTTGAATATTGGTTTTTCTGTATTGGACTCTATATTAGACATAGCAACCTTAGTTAATGTGAACTTTTTATTGCTACTTTAGCATTATTAGCGATTTTTATAGAAAAATTGACGATGTTAGTATGCCTATTGCTTTTGCCTTAAATAAGTAAAGCCCTTAAAACTTATACTTGATCAAATTTTTTCACGCTTATATATGAAGCCTTCTTCGTCATAAATTTGATAAGTAACATCTAATAACGTTTCCAGTAATCCAGACTTATCAAAATGTCTAACACTCATCACGATTGGCGAAGTTAATATCCCCTCTTCAAATGGGATATAGGTTATCTCTTGATGACGTAAATGCTCAAGTGTCTTTGGTACGATAGTCAACCCTTCTCCTGCTGCTACTAACCCTAGGGCAATATGCAATTCACGTACTTCCATGAAATAATTCGCCTTCAAATTACGATTTTCAAATAGTTCTAATACGTAATCAATGAAACTGGGCCTCGGTGCTGTTGGATAAAGTAAGAGGTTTTCATTTGTTAAATCGATCAAGCTTAAACTGTCGCGTTTTTCTTTTGATAATGGGTGTTCGATAGGAACAGCAACTACTAAATCTTCCTCTCTAAGCACCATTCGCCTAATAGAAGCATCTTCAAATAATAACCTGCCAAAACCTACATCTATCTTACCTTCTGTCAATGCTTGCATTTGTTGCCAAGAGTTTAGCTCATACAATTTAACTTCGATATTCGGATGAACTTCTCTGAAACGGGATATTACTCTCGGCAATATGCCATACAATATAGATGATACAAAGCCTATTGAGAGCGAATTATCAAAATTTCCCTTACGAATAGTCATAGTACGCAGATCGTCTGATTTTTTTAAAATTTGAATAGCATGATCATAAAAAAATTCGCCAGCCTCAGTGAGTTTCAAGGGACGATTCTCCCTATCGATAAGCGTAACGCCAATCTCTTCTTCCAACTGTTTTATCTGCCGGCTAAGTGGTGGCTGCGAGATGTATAAACGAGCAGCTGCTTTATTGAAGCTTTTTTCTTCTGCCACGGCTATGAAATAGCGTAAATGCCTGAGTTCCATTATTCTTCCTTGATTGACTTCCTATTGTTTCTATCCTAAGTCGTTCTAATTTCTTCCCTTTTATCCATCACCTACTTCATATACAAAACATCCATACCTAAAGAACATAACATACCACCTACCTTTCGACAAAATACCTAAAAAGTATTAAAAAAAGACTAAATAGGTCTTAGACATGTCGATATTTAACACTTATAGTTCTTATTAAGCATAAGGAAGCCAAAATTTTATACTAAGGATAGATATGATTCGTTCAATTAATACTTTACTAGTACCAATACCTACTATTCGAGCGCATAAACTGGCTTGTACCGTGATGAATGAACAAGTATTGGTTCTGGTGCATATCCAAACCGAAGATGGCTACGAAGGTTGGGGCGAAGCAACGACGATTGGCGGCTTAAGTTATGCTGAAGAAAGTCCTCATAGTATCAAAACTAATATCGATACTTACTTTACCCCTCTCTTGATGAAAGAAAAGCCTACAAGCACAGCAAAAGCAATGCAGCTATTGAATACCCACATCAGCGGCAATCGTTTTGCAAAATGCGCGATTGAAACTGCTCTACTCGACATCGAAGGCAAAAGACTCAATCTACCTATCAGCGAGCTCATCGGTGGTCGCGTCCGTGATCGTATCGAAGTGGCATGGACGCTTGCTAGCGGAAATACTGATACCGATATCGCTGAAGCTCATCAGATGATTGAACAGAGAAAGCATCGGATTTTTAAATTAAAAATAGGTAGCAACCCTATCCTTGATGATGTCGCCCATGTGTTAGCTATTAAACAAGCTTTACCTGATTGCCGCATCACCGTTGATGTTAATCAAGCATGGACAGAGCTTGAAGCTATGAAAGGTATTAGTCTGTTGCAAAATGGCGGTGTTGATTTAATCGAGCAACCAGTATCGATGCGTAATAAATCAGCGCTAAAGCGTTTAACTGAACACTTTGACGTGGCTATTATGGCTGACGAAGTCGTGCAAGATCCACATAATGCGTTCCAATTGGCAACGGATCATTGTGCCGATGTCTTTGCTGTAAAAATCAATCAAGCTGGTGGATTAAAAGCTGCATGCTTAATCGGACAAATGGCACATCTAGCAGGTATCGAGCTTTATGGCGGGACGATGCTTGAAGGACCTATCGGTACGGCAGCATCCGCCCATGTGTTCTCGACATATCCAAGTCTCAACTTCGACACTGAACTCTTTGGTCCTTTGTTATTAACTGACGACGTTTTAGCACAGCCTCTTGATTATCAAAATTTTGGATTGAGTGTACCTACGGGCGCAGGCCTTGGTATCGAAGTAGATAGCGATAAAGTCTATCACTACGCCAAACAAGCAGTCCCTACGTTACCTAAACCATCAAATCCATAATTCTCTACCAACGCTCAAACTGAAACGCTGTAAAAGTCAGCCAAATTATCTTTCATCACGTATAAGGAAATAATTATGTTATACCACGTCAGAATGGATGTCTTAATCCCAACAGATATGGATACCGATAAAGTCAACGAGCTTAAGGCAACTGAGAAAGCACTGTCACAGAAGCTGCAAGAGCAAGGTAAATGGCGTCATATTTGGCGTATAGCAGGTCAGTATTCTAACTTCAGTATCTTTGATGTTGAGAGTAATGAAGAGCTACACGATATTATGATGTCATTACCACTTTATCCGTACATGAAGGTTGAAGTGACACCGTTATTGCGTCACCCATCATCTGTTCGTAGTGATGACAGTTAAATCAAGGCATTAAATCTGTAATCAGAATCTATAAAAGGTGGGTAAGAATACTCACTGTAGTTACCCCTTAATAAAACAGTCCTCAACAAGGAGAGAGACATGGAACGCAGCCAAATTGAAGCATTAGCCACTCAGTTCATCAAAGGCAAAATCGACTTCCCTGAACAAGTAAATCCACGTGTACAAGAGATTGTATTACGTATTGTGACCGACCTTATGCAAACCATTAATGACTTAAAAATAACCGCCGATGAGTATTGGTCTGGGGTTGAGTTCATTGGTGATTTAGGCAAAGAAGCCGGTTTGTTATCACCAGGTCTTGGTTTTGATCACTTCATGGATTTAATGATTGAAGAAGATTTAAAAGAAGCAGGATTGGATGGCGGGACTGTACGTACTATTGAAGGCCCTCTCTATGTCGCTGGCGCACCAGAAGAAAAAGGGTTTGCACGTCTTGATGACGGTACAGATATTGATAATGGCACGGTGCTATTTATGCAAGGCACTGTTTATGGTGAAAATGGAAAACCTCTTCCAAACGCAAAGGTAGAAGTATGGCATGCCAACAGCTTAGGTAACTACTCTTTCTTTGATGAATCACAGTCTCACTTCAACTTGCGTCGTAGCATCATTACAGATGAGAACGGCAATTATGCATTCCGCAGCATCGTTCCGCTAGGTTACTCGGTACCACCAGAAGGAATGACGCAAAAAGTATTGGGCGCGCTAGGACGTCATGGTCATCGCCCAGCTCACATTCATTTCTTCGCCAGTGCTGACGGTCATCGCAAACTGACCACGCAGATTAACATCGATGGCGATGAGTACCTATGGGATGACTTTGCTTTTGCAAGCCGCGAAGGTTTGGTACCAGAGGTAACGATGGTCGAAGATGCGGACAAGCTAAAAGAAAAAGCGCTGGATAAGCCTTACGCAAGTATCGACTTTGACTTTCATTTAGTAAAAGACATTGACCAAGCTGTACAAGGCAGCGAAGTAGAACGCCGCCGTGCTCAAGGTTAATGAGCACTCATATTAAATAGCATTAATTAATTGATCACTACTAGCGACTTACGTTTGATATGCCCTCAGTTGCCGTATCAAACGTAAAATTCTAATCTCATTTTATACCGTCATTATACAAGGAAGGCAGCCATGAGCGAGCGTATCAATTTAGTACCTGAAGGATCAGACATCACTATTGATGATTTTTTAGAAGAGAACAGTGAAAAAGGGATTTATCGTCTGCATCGTAGCGCCTTCACTAACGAAGAGCTGTTCGAGCTTGAGATGAAGTACATCTTTGAGAGCAACTGGGTCTATTTGGCTCATGAGTCTCAAGTTCCTGATAACAATGACTACTACACCTCATACATCGGTCGTCAGCCCGTGATTCTTGCCCGCAATAAAGAAGGCGAGCTGCATTGCATGATTAACTCATGCTCACATCGTGGTGCACAGCTCTGCCGTCATAAGAAAGGCAATAAAGCCACTTACACTTGCCCTTTTCACGGTTGGACTTTTAACAACTCAGGTAAGCTGCTTAAAGTTAAAGACCCAAGACACGCCGGCTACCCAGAATGTTTCAATAAAGAAGGTTCACACGACCTAAAACAAGTGAAAATGGCCAATTATAAAGGCTTTATCTTTGCTAGCTTAAATGATGATGTTCAGTCAATTGAAGACTGGCTTGGTGGTTCTACCAAAATTCTTGACATGATTGTCAATCAGTCGCCAGAAGGTCTAGAAGTTCTACGCGGCACATCAACCTATACTTTTGATGGTAACTGGAAACTGCAAGCTGAAAACGGTGCTGATGGCTATCACGTATCAGCTGTGCATTGGAATTATGCGGCTACCACTGCACGTCGTAAAGAACAAGAAGCAGTCAAAGAAGACAACATCAAAGCCATGAACGCTGGAAAATGGGGACGTCAAGGTGGCGGTTTCTACTCTTTTGAAAACGGACACATGCTGTTATGGACACAGTGGGAAAACCCACAGGACCGTCCAAACTATGCCTATCGCGATGATTATGTCGCTAAATACGGTGAAGCAATGGCGGACTGGATGATTGGACGTTCACGTAACTTATGCCTATATCCAAACGTCTACATTATGGATCAGTTCAGCTCACAAATTCGTATGCTCCGCCCTATCGCGGTTGACAAAACTGAAGTCAGCATATGGTGTATCGCACCAAAAGGCGAAAGCGATGAGTCACGTGCACGCCGTATCCGTCAGTATGAAGATTTCTTTAACGTTACTGGTATGGCAACACCTGATGACTTAGAAGAGTTCCGCTCATGCCAAGAAGGTTATAACGGTATCAAACTTGAATGGAATGATATGTGCCGAGGCTCCGAGCACTGGATTCAAGGAGCAGATGAAGGCGCTGCCGCTATTGACTTAAAACCTTTAATGAGCGGTGTTAAGACTGAAGATGAAGGGCTATATACCGTCCAACATCGCTACTGGCATGAAGAGATGAAAAAAGCTCTAGAGCAAGAGCAGCAGCTACACGGTGCTAATAGCGACTAATACATTTTTATTATTACTCTGCTATTTATTGTAGAACTGACAAAAAATAAGGATATCAATCATGAAAAACACAACTGTTAACATTGAAGACATTAGACAGTTTCTATACCGTGAAGCGCGTTTATTGGATGAGAAAAAATGGGAAGAATGGCTCACTTATTACGATGAAGACTGCCCTTTCTGGATGCCAAGTTGGGATGATGATGGTCAGCTCATCAGCGACCCACAACGAGAAATTTCGCTGATTTATTATCCGGACCGCCGTGGTCTTGAAGATCGTATCTTCCGCATCGAGACTGAGCGCTCATCAGCGACCATACCTGATACACGTACCACGCACAATTTATCAAATATTGAATTACTCGAAAACAATGACGGTATTGTGACGGTACGTTTCAACTGGATCAACAAGTCCTTTCGCTATCACGAGACCAATACCTATTGGGGTTACTCTCAGTACAAAATAGACATGACTCAAGACCAACCAAAAATTTTGGATAAGTATGTGGTCTTAAAAGACGACTATGTGCATCAAATCATGGATGTCTATCACGTCTAATCATTATTCACTCATTACTTAATCACTAGCTTTTAATTAATACGTGTTGAAAAGGGATATTTCTCATGGAATATAATATTGCTCTACAGTTCGAAGACGGCGTCACGGGCTTCATCAAATGTGAAGCCGACGAAACAGTTGCCGAAGCAGCGTATCGTCAAAAATTTAATATCCCTGTGGACTGCCTAGATGGTGCTTGCGGTACTTGCCGTTGCCATTGTGAATCTGGCAGCTATGACATGCACCCTGATATGTATATCGAAGATGCACTCACAGAAGCTGAAGCTGAAGAAGGTTATGTACTCACCTGTCAGATGATTCCTGAAAGCGACTGCGTGATCAAAGTACCAACCTCCTCTGAAGCTTGCAAAGTTGGCAAGTCTGTATTCAAAGGCAAACTACAGCAGCTGAATGTACTGTCTGAGTCTACCATTCACTTTGGCGTCGAAGTCGATAATCCAGATGCGCTAGTATTTTTGCCAGGCCAGTATGTCAATGTCAGTATTCCTGATTCTAACGAGACACGCTCCTATTCATTTAGCTCTATACCTAGTGCCAATCAGGCCGAATTTGTCGTCCGCAATATTCCTAACGGCAAAATGAGCACCTTTTTATCTGATACTGCAACTATAGGCCAAGAGATTAATTTTGAGGGTCCATTTGGTAGCTTTTACCTGCGCCCTCTAATCCGCCCGACCCTATTTCTAGCAGGCGGTACCGGTATCGCGCCTTTTTTATCGATGCTAAAAAGTTTAGAAGTGTCTGGTGCTCATCATCCTGTCAGGATGGTCTACGGCGTCACCAACGATTTTGATCTGATAGAAGTCGAGAAACTAGAAGAAGTAAAACAAAACCACCCTTGGTTTGACTACCGCACCTGTGTCGCCACAGAAGATAGTAGTCATGAGCGTAAAGGTTATGTTACCGGTCATGTTGATAATGAGTGGCTGAACGATGGTGACGTCGATGTGTACTTGTGTGGTCCGTTAGGGATGGTGGATGCGGTGAGTAATTGGTTAGACAGCAGTAATCTAAAACCGTGCAATTTTTACTATGAAAAATTCACGCCCAGTGAACAATAACATAGCTTAGCCGTATTACTCTACTAGCAAAGCATGAGCAAGATTTTTAGGAGACTGTCATGAGTAAAAGATTTGATAATAAAGTATGTATCGTTACTGGTGCCGCCCAAGGCATCGGGCGCGGAGTCGCATTACGCTTAGCAAGTGAGGGCGGAAAAATCGTCATGGCAGACTTTTCTCCATTAGTAGAAGAGGTGCTGGCTGAAATCATTGCTAATGGTGGACAAGCCGTTACCATTCAAGCTGACCTTGAAACCCGTCAAGGTGCTAAAGAGGCTATTGATAAGGCACTTGATAGCTATGGGCGTATCGATATATTAGTCAACAATGTCGGCGGCGCAATATGGATGAAACCTTTTACCTGCTTCTCTGAAGCAGAAATCCAAAAGGAAATCAGTCGCTCATTATTTCCAACATTATGGTGTTGTCATGCGGTATTACCAACCATGGTCAAACAGCAGTCAGGCATTATTGTTAATGTGTCCTCTATCGCTACTCGTGGTATCAACCGCATACCCTACTCGACAGCGAAAGGCGGCGTGAACGCCATGACCGCATCGCTCGCTTTTGAGTATGCAAACGATGGCATCCGTGTGAATGCCGTGGCAACTGGCGGTACTGAAGCGCCGCCCAGAAAGATTCCACGTAACGCCAAACCATTAACTGATGATGAAAAATCATGGATGAATGCGGTGGTTGATCAGACCATTGATCGCACCTTTATGAAACGCTACGGCACGATAGATGAGCAAGTCAATGCCATCTTGTTTTTAGCATCCGATGAGTCTTCTTATATTACTGGTAGTACCATTCCTGTAGGCGGTGGCGACGAAGGCTAATAATAAATCTGTCAATCAGTAGCATGCATCTTAATTTGCAACCCCGTAACGAATGCTAATTTGCAAGGAAGCAATATGGCCTCTGTAATCCAAACCTTAAAAAACGACTGGTCGCTCTCTGCATCGGTTGCAGGGTTCTTAGCGGTTCTTATTTCCTATGCAGGTCCTTTGATTATTTTTTTTCAGGCCGCACAAGCCGCACAAGTATCGGATGCCATGATGGCGTCTTGGATTTGGGGTGTCTCCATTGGTGCTGCCATTCCTGGTATTTATTTATCTATTAAATATAAAACACCGGTTATTACAGCATGGTCCGCACCTGGTACCGCTTTACTGGTTACCCTATTTCCACAGATGAGTATTAATGAAGCTGTTGCCGGTTATATCATCTCAGCGATTGTCATATTTATTATTGGAGCGACAGGTTACTTCGACAAAATATTAAAATGGATTCCTAACGGTATTGCCGCTGGCATGATGGCAGGCATCCTATTTCAGTTCGGCTTAGAATTATTTAAAGCCACTGATAGCATGCCATTTATCGTCTTTAGCATGCTCGGTTGCTATTTATTAGCCAAACGCTTTTCGCCGCGCTATACGATGATCTGGGTGTTGATATGCGGTGTTATCTTAAGCGTCTTACTTGGCAAAATGAACCCTGTCCATTTCGATTTAGCCGTTACCATACCTAATTTTATTGCACCTGAATGGTCGTGGAACTCAACGTTTAACCTCGCTATACCACTCATCCTTGTGAGCTTAACTGGTCAATTCTTACCCGGCATGGCTATTTTAAATCTAAGTGGCTATGACACGCCAGCCAAGCCTATTGTGAGTGTTACAAGCCTCGCCTCTTTAGCAGTTGCATGTGTTGGTGGTATCACTATCGTACTTGCCGCTATCACAGCCGCGCTTTGTACTGGCAAAGATGCGCATGAACTTAAGGAAAAGCGCTATATCGCAGGTGTCGCTAATGGCATCTTCTATTTATTTGGCGGTTTATTTGCTGGCAGTATCGTGATGGTATTTAGCTTGCTTCCAAAAGAGCTTGTCGCGGCACTGGCCGGCCTTGCGTTAATCGGTGCCATTTCTGCCAATATCACCATTGCTATGAAAAATGATGAGCAAAGAGATGCAGCGTTAATTACCTTTTTGGCGACAGCATCGGGTATGAGCTTTTTGGGATTAAGCTCTGTGTTTTGGGGCATTCTTATTGGCATGATTGCTCACTATATTCTGACCAAAAAACGCCTACTACCAACATCATCTATCTCATTAACGACCTCTAATAATGAAGCCAATTAAAAGCAAGTCTCTTACAAAAAATTTAAGTAGTGTCAGAGCAATGAGTCTAACCCATGTACCACTTATTAATTTTAAAGACACTACCTCATATGACTTTTTATAGGATATAAACATGATTAACAAAGCTGATAAAGGTATCACTGACGTACTTAGTCAAATCAAAGATGGCGCCACCATTATGATTGGTGGCTTTGGCACGGCAGGTCAACCCGCTGAACTCATTGACGGGCTTATTAATTTGGGCGTAAAAGATTTGGTCATCATTAATAATAATGCCGGTAACGGCGACCATGGCCTTGCCAAACTCTTACAAACAGGTGCTGTACGTAAGATAATTTGCTCTTTTCCCCGTCAATCAGACTCTTGGGTATTTGATGAGCTTTATCATGCTGGCAAGATTGAACTGGAGCTAGTACCACAAGGTAATTTGGCTTGTCGTATTCAAGCAGCAGGTATGGGACTCGGCGCAGTATATACGCCAACAGGCTTTGGCACTTTACTCGCAGAAGGTAAAGAGACTCGTCATATCGATGGTAAAGACTATGTTCTTGAATATCCGATAAAGGCTGATTTTGCCTTAATTAAAGCCAATAAAGGCGATCGCTGGGGCAACTTGGTGTACCGCAAGTCTGCACGCAACTTTGGTCCAATCATGGCAATGGCAGCTGAAGTAACTATCGCCCAAGTCTCTGAAACGGTGGATCTTGGTGAACTTGATCCTGAGTATGTTATTACACCGGGTATCTTTGTGCAGCATGTGGTGCAAATCCAGCCTACTAGTACTGAACCTGCTAGTGATGAATATGCTAGCACAGCAACGACAGCCACCGCTTAATACTGCCAATTATAAGGATCGTCATCATGAGCCATACTTCCTACACCGTTTTGACCCGCGATCAAATTGCCGAGCGCGCTGCACAAGATATTCCAGATGGTGCTTATGTCAATTTAGGCATCGGACTACCGACCAAAATTGCCCAATACCTACCGGATGATAAAGATGTATTTTTACATTCAGAAAATGGCTTACTAGCTTTTGGACCACCACCTGCTAAAGGTGAAGAGGATCCCGAGCTGATTAATGCCGGCAAAGAATACGTCACCATGCTCGATGGCGGTAGCTTCTTCCATCATGGCGACTCTTTTGCGATGATGCGTGGTGGTCATATCGACATTTGCGTATTGGGCGCGTTTCAAGTGGCAGCCAATGGCGACTTAGCCAACTGGAGTACCGGTGCAGAGGATGCAATACCTGCCGTTGGCGGCGCAATGGACTTAGCCGTCGGTGCCAAAAAAGTCTTTGTCATGACCAATCATACCACCAAGACGGGCGACCCTAAAATCGTCAGCGAGCTTACTTATCCTGTGACTGGCAAAAACTGCGTTGATCGCATTTATACTGATTTATGTGTCATTAATGTCACCGATAAAGGCTTAGTAGTCACCGAAATGGTCGATGGCATTAGCTTCGAAGACTTACAGGCCTTGACGGGTGCCACACTGACTGACGCTACTACAGTAAAATAATAAAAAGGATAATATCTACAATGGATAACTTAACAAACGCTTATATCATTGACGCCATTCGCACCCCTTTTGGACGCTACGGCGGCGGTCTAGCACCCGTACGTGCAGACGACCTAGGCGCTATCCCTATCAAGGCGTTAATAGAACGTAATGCTAATGTCGACTGGGTACAAGTAGATGACGTCATCTATGGCTGTGCCAACCAAAGCGGCGAAGACAATCGCAACGTCGGACGTATGTCGTCATTGCTAGCCGGCCTACCTTATCAAGTGCCTGCGACAACTGTTAACCGCTTGTGCGGCTCGTCGATGGATGCGTTAGCGATAGCTGCTCGTGCGATTAAAGCTGGTGAAGCCAATTTAATTATCGCAGGTGGTGTTGAGAGCATGAGCCGTGCGCCATTTGTGATGGGCAAATCAGGTCAGGCATTTGGTCGTAGTCAAAAGCTGGAAGATACTACTATGGGCTGGCGCTTTATCAATCCAAAGCTTGATGAGCTATATGGCACAGAGACTATGCCGCAAACCGCTGAAAATGTCGCAGAGCAATTCAATGTCAATCGAGCTGACCAAGATGCATTTGCGCTACGTAGCCAACAACGTACCGCAGCGGCGCAAGCGTCAGGATTCTTTAAAGACGAGATGACCCCTGTCGTCATCCCGCAGCGTAAAGGCGAGCCTGTCACCGTCGATACTGATGAGCATCCTCGTGCTGACACCACCCTTGAGAAGTTGACTAAACTGCGTCCTATCGTCACCGCAGATGGTACGGTGACTGCTGGTAATGCCTCTGGAATTAATGATGGTGCAGCAGCCTTCCTAGTAGCGTCAGAGCAAGCGGTTAGAGAATTTAATCTAAAGCCGCGTGCGCGTATTGTGGCCTCAACTACGGTAGGCGTTGAGCCACGTATTATGGGTTTCGCCCCAGCACCAGCGATGAAAAAATTGCTTGAGCATACGGGACTAACGCTTGATGAGATGGATGTCATTGAATTAAACGAAGCTTTTGCCGCGCAAGCTCTAGCTTGTACGCGTGACTTGGAGTTAGCTGATGATAGCGAGCGCGTCAATCCTAATGGCGGTGCGATTGCCCTTGGTCATCCACTCGGCGCCTCAGGTGCCCGTTTGATCTTAACTGCCCTCAATCAACTTGAAAAAACGAGTAAGCGTTATGCAATCTGCTCAATGTGTATCGGTGTTGGACAAGGCATCGCAATGATTATTGAGCGCGTTGAAGGCTGATTAATCGTTCAAAATAAAATAAATAATACCCACCTCAATAGGTCAAAAGTAATACTTCAATCACACGATAGTCAAAATAAGGACATTCATCATGCCTGTATTTGAAAATAAAGACGTAACGCTAAATTATGCCACCTTTGGTGATAGCAGCAACCCCGCCCTAATATTTTCCAACTCTTTAGGTACTAGCTATCGTATGTGGCAACCACAAATCGATACCTTGCAAGATGATTATTTTATTATCTGCTATGACACTCGTGGTCATGGTAAATCATCAGCACCCAGAGGCCCTTATAATTTAAACCAGCTGGGGCAAGATGTGATTGATTTGTTAGATCACCTGCATCTTGATAAGGCATTTTTTTGTGGCATTTCTATGGGCGGCATAACAGGTCAATGGTTAGCTATCAATCATCCCGATCGCTTCCACCACTTGATGTTATGTAATACCGCCGCGAAAATTGGTAACGAAACAGCATGGACGGAGCGTGCAAGGTTGGTACGTGAGAAAGGTCTAGCGCCTATCGCAGCTACAGCTGCTCCGCGTTGGTTTACAGCAGATTTTATCGATCATTACCCAGATGTAGTCGCGGCATTGTCTAGCGCTCTTGCGGCTGGCAGTGCAGAGGGCTACGCAAGCTGCTGCGAGGCGTTATCTATCGCTGATACTCGCGAGCAGTTACAAAATATTCGTGTACCCGTCACAGTAGTTGCAGGTATCGAGGATCCAGTGACAACGGTTGCCGATGGTCAATATATAGTCGATCATATTCCTAGTGCTAAGCTCGCCACTATCAATGCCTCGCATATCTCAAATATTGAACAACCTGAAGCATTTAATGAGTATATTAAATATTACCTGCAATAACGCCAATAAATGCTTTTAAAAAACACATTCATTAGCGTTGATTAATTAGGCTAATTTTATCTATTTATCTTATATTTTTAATCATCTATATATTTTTTTAGTATATGGATGATTTTCTGCGTATTCAGTATTTTCATAATAGAAATTAATGAAACTTCTTGGCGTTAGTTGTCTTACACACACTCACTGCAAGCATCATTCTTCGTATCTAATACTTTATAAGAGTACCGAATACTCTAATAAAGATAAAAGTCAACATTGTTTCAATAGAATGTTATATAGAAAAATATACCTTTTAGGTATCGATTGATACCTAGATAGTTTTTGACTTAGCACCTGTAAAACCCTAACTTGTAAAGCACGTATAAGGATATCATCAACGGAGAATATGAATGGAATCTCAAACCTTAAACATCAATAAAGTTATTGATGAAGCCAAATTTTCACCTTTTCATTGGAAAGTCCTGTTTTGGTGCTTACTGATTATTATCTTTGACGGCTACGACCTCATTATTTACGGCGTGGCCCTGCCATTACTTATGGAGGAGTGGTCATTGACTTCGGTACAAGCAGGTTTTCTTGCTAGCGCAGCACTATTCGGTATGATGTTTGGTGCCATGATTTTTGGCACTTTATCTGACAAAATCGGTCGTAAAAAAACAATTATGATTTGTGTCGCTCTATTCAGTAGCTTTACTTTTTTTGGTGCTTTCGCTAGCGGGCCTATGCAGTTTGCGGCTTTGCGCTTCATTGCAGGTCTAGGTATTGGCGGCGTGATGCCAATCTGCGTGGCACTAACATCTGAATACGCACCGAAACGTATGCGTAGTACTTTAGTCGCTATTATGTTCAGCGGTTATGCAATTGGTGGTATGACGTCAGCATTATTAGGATCTTTTTTGGTGCTAGATTTTGGCTGGGAAATTATGTTTTATATTGCGGGCATCCCTACTTTGCTATTGCCAATTATCTGGAAGATGCTACCTGAATCCTTGATGTATTTGGTCAAAGAAAAGCGAGAAGACGAAGCTAAAAATATCGTTCAAAAATTGGCTCCTCAAGAAAAAGTTACACCCTCTACTACGTTAGTACTAGACGAACCCACCAAAGGTGATGATGCACCAATTAAAGCGTTATTTCTGAACAGACGTGGATTCACTACTATTATGTTTTGGGTAGCATTTTTTATGTGTTTGCTGATGGTTTACGCTTTAGCAAGCTGGTTACCAAAGCTAATGATTCAAGCCGGTTACTCATTAGGTGCTAGTATGTTATTTCTATTTGCACTTAATATTGGTGGGATGATTGGGGCTATTGGCGGTGGTGTCCTAGCTGATAAATTCCATTTAAAACCTGTACTAACTATTATGTTTGTCGCTGGGGCAATAGCATTAATTTTGCTTGGCTACAACAGTCCTCAGATTGTACTATATACGCTCATTGCGATTGCAGGTGCTACAACCATCGGCTCACAAATTCTGCTCTATACTTTTGTGGCTCAATATTATCCTACCGCTGTACGTACGACTGCTATGGGTTGGGCGTCAGGGATTGGACGTATTGGTGCTATCGTAGGTCCAATCCTAACTGGTGCGCTTCTCACCTTAGAGCTGACCCATCAGATGAACTTCTTATTTATCGCTATACCAGGTATTATCGCAGCCATCGCTATCTTCTTAGTAAATCTGAGCGCAGCGGTCGACAGCAAAGAAAGCAAACTGCAACCAACAAGATTAGATACTTCAGCAGCGTAAAAGTAATATTGACTTTAAAAATCGTATTTCTGTTACCGTAGAAAACACATAGTACCTTATCTTTTTATAAACTAATATAACTGGCGTTTCGATTCTTACAATTGCAACGTCAGTTATATTTATAAAAAAGCTCCTAGTATATATTCTAATACCTGAATAACATGATAAGTATCAATAAAAAATCATTAATCAAGATAATACATCCCCACTATAACTATGAAGATGCGCCATCGTATCGCTTACTCCTCTCAACACTTCAACTCAAAAATCATATTTTGCCATTATTTCAATTTGCTGACCTGCTGGCATCCATGGGAATGTCGTTACGTCCTGATTTCTCCACTCAATACCCAAATCTAGATCTGGTAGATACTCATAGATAAGGTTTGCGCTTTTTACATTAGCAGAAGTGTCTGCCGCATCGTTTACATTTACTTCACCATAACGCAAGTTGCCACGCAGCTTTTGGGTAAACTGATGCTTATATCCTACGCTATAGCCAGTTTGCGAGATCAGCTTCCCATCCTCGGCATCACAGTCTACGCCGCCATTCATAATTAGCGGTCCTCCAACACAGATGGCAGAATAGGCACCCATGCCTTTACCATTATATATACTGGCATGGAGCGAATCTTTACCCAATGTTAGCTTGCCAGCTAAAGAAACACCGATACCCACATCTGAACCATCTCCGTTCTCAGCATCACGAGCCGTGACAGCCACGTTATAGTCAAAGTTAGATATCTTATCTTTGTAGCTTACCACCATATCAGGTAAGCTCGCATTATCGTAAACAGGGTCTTGCGCCGTAAAACGTAGCCCCTTATAAGTATAGTGCAACGTCAAATCTGGACGAATATAAGAACCACCACCAGAGGCCGTGCCCAAACCAGTGCCCCAAAAATCAAGCTGCTCCGTAGACAGAGGTGCCACTGCCAAAAATTGACCGTTCCAAGTCTTACCCACTGTCAAATCATCAACCTGAACATAAGCATGACGCAAACGCAGATTTGAGCCGCCCTTGGCGTAATCGCCATAAAAATCACCTTCGATAAACCCCGTGAGTTTTTTATCATCTACCGACTTAGTCGTTTTCACATTAATACGAGACTGGCGTAAATTACCCTTAAATTCCGACTCGCCTTCATCAGGAGAGTTAAAAGCACCTTCTGCTTTGATGTAACCACCGATACTCAAAGTCGTGTCATCTGTTGTCACAAGATCGATTGCTTGTGCAGATACGCATGTTACAACCGTAGCAAAACCTACAGATAGCCTTTTTATATAAAGCATCATTCATCTATTCCCTGTTTTATGTTGATATCCTTATCAATCCCAATTGCTACTACGCTTTCTTTAATCCATAAAAATAAATAATCCTTTTAGATGAAAATTAACTTCTAATTAATAAGTACTTTCTAATTAAAAACCCAATCATAATTTGACCGATATATTAGGTTTTAGGCTTCTTGATTAATACTTTCCAAAGCAGCAATCGCGTCTTTTTGCGACTCATTGATAGGCTTTTTTTGCCCACTCAATTTATCGAGATATACCAACACCGACTCACCGATTGCAACGACTGCTTTCTGCACCGTACTGTAATAGGTATATTCATGAATCAGACTTGAATTACCTATTTTTTTGACCTTGACACCAATCCATAATTCATCAGGGTAAGCAACCGATTTGAGGTATCGACATGACGAGGCAGCCATCACCGAAGACGTCTGTTCGTTAAATAAACCAAGCCGCCTGTTGTAGTAGATACGAGCATTTTGAGCATATTCGTAATAAACCACATTATTGACATGACCAAAGGAGTCCATATCACCCCATTCCACTTGCTGAGGATAGATAACGGTAAAGTCATGCAATGGGTGATTGTCATCGCTTGTGACAATCTCTTGTATTTCTGGGAACGTAGGCGCAGCTTCCATAATTTCTCTCTTTTTATTAGATAGGCTTTGTTATATAGACGATAAATATGACTCAGGGTGCGCGTGACTCACACACCTCCCCTATCCCTAGCATTTAATCAAGCACTAGGGTTTATGCAAGTTTTCCTTTTGTCAGAGTCGATTTGATGGTGACCAGATTATTTGACTAGATGAGGTTTTCTGAGTACATCGACCGCATGCGTTTTTTATCGAGTTTACCGACGCTGGTTTTTGGCATGTCTGGCAAAAACCTCACTTCACTTGGCACACCGTATTTTGGCAGATGACCTCTCTCTACTGCTTGATGACCCAATGCCAAAATATCTTCCATTTTTGTGTCGACATGGTCTGGTTTTAGCACTATCAATGCCAAGGGGCGCTCGCCCCAACGCTCATCTGGTACACCAATCACCGCGATATCAGCGACGCTAGGATGAAAGGACAAAATGGTTTCGACCTCAAGCGAGGACACCCATTCGCCGCCAGATTTAATGACATCTTTGAGCCTGTCTGTGATGCTTAGCGTACCATCAGCGGTCATGCAGGCGATATCTTGAGTATGCATCCAGCCGCCTTTCCATAACTCATTACCTGCGTCAGGATTTTTAAAATAGCTTTGGGTCAGCCAAGGCGCGCGTATCACAAGCTCGCCTGTCGATTTGCCATCCATGGGTTGTGGTTTACCGTTCTCATCCCAAATTTCCATCGAAACTAACATAATTGGCGAGCCTGATAGACAGCGATAATTCAGATTATCCTCTAACGTCATCGACTCTGTTTTGTCATCGAATACTGCTCGAGACAGTACAGGGCAAGACTCTGACATACCAAAGCCTGACATAAACTCTATACCACATTCGATTGCTGCCTTTGCCAAGCCTTCGTTTAGCTTTGAGCCACCTAGTAACAGTTTAAGATCTTCGAATTTGCGGCCACGCTCTGCCATTTCTTTGAGAAGCATTTGCAATATCGCAGGGACACCATGTGACAGCGTGACCTTGTGCTCCTCAATCAAATCGACCAGTTTTGGTGCCAGATATCGTCCTGGATATACTTGCTTGAGCCCTATCATGGTTGCGCCATATGGCCAGCACCACGCATGTACATGAAACAAAGGCGTCATTGGCATATAGACATCGTTGTAGCGCGCGCCTTGACCTTCGGCATTGAGGGCTGACGCCAAGGTACTTGCCATCGTCTGTAGTACAATCTGTCGATGAGTGAAGAAAACCCCTTTTGGATCGCCTGTCGTACCACTGGTGTAAAACGTAGTAGCGATGGTATTTTCATCAAAATCTGGGAAGACAAACTCGTCACTAGCAGCTGCTAATAGCGCCTCATATTCGCCATCGACATAGTCTGGCAGCTCAGCTTTATCACTTTCTGCTTTATTGTCATCTTCATCATCAGCCCACATTACATGCTCGATAGAAGGCGCATCGTCACGATAATCTTTAATCATCGGCGCAAATTCAGCATTCAACAATAAGGCTTTTGGCGCAGCATGATTGACGGTATATAGCACTTTTTCTTCAGACAGGCGCACATTAACGGTTTGCAAAATCATGCCCGACATTGGTACTGCAAAGTAGGCCTCAAGGTAACGATGACTATCCCAGTCCATGACCGCGACCACATCACCTGCCTGCAAGCCCATATTTTTTAATACATTGGCCAAGCGATTGATACGTTTAAAAAACTCAGCATAGGTATAAGTGACTTTGTCGGCATAGCTAATGGTTTGGTTAGTGGAAGCAATCTTGGCGCGGTTTAGTAGCTGTTTGATAATTAACGGGAAACCATACGCGTCTTCGGCTTGATGGTAATTATCGTGTTCGTTGAGTATGGTTGTCATGGTATCTTCCTTGATAATAAATTGTCCTTGATATAGTCAATTCTCTATAAAAGAGTGACAGCGTTACCCTCACTTGAAGTATCACAGTTACATCTGCGATCGGTTGCCTTGTCTCTCTTCTAAACTGAATCAACTATAATCAATAATGGGGCGAGCATGCTTTTGAGTCTCAAACGCGTTCTATCACCATGGCAAGCCCTTGCCCAATACCAATACACAAGCTGACCACGGCATATTTGCCGCCCGTACGCTGTAGCTCTCGAGCAGTACTCAAGGCGATTCTGGCACCTGATGCGCCAAGCGGATGACCGACAGCGATGGCCCCACCATTGGGATTGACACGCTTATCATCAAAATCAATATCTAACCCTTTTAGACAACCCAGTACCTGTGAGGCAAAAGCTTCATTGATCTCAATGACAGACATGTCCTCAAGGGTCAGATCCGCACGCTTTAGTGCTAGCTTAATCGCTTCAACAGGACCCACGCCCATGATATTGGGTTCAACACCCATTGCACCTGATGATAAGATCTTGGCAATCGGTTTAAAGCCTAGCTTTTTCTCTGCTTGCTTTGAACCAATGATGAGCGCGGCAGCACCATCATTGATGCCAGACGCATTACCTGCGGTGACGACTCCATCTTGATTCAACGGTTTGAGTTTTTGTAGTGCTTCAATATTAGAGCTGGCACGCGGATGCTCATCATCTATGACTACTTTTGCAGGCAATTTCTTACCTTGGGATACAGTAATAGGTGTTATCTCATCGTCAAAAAACCCTGCTTGCTTGGCGGCTTGGTACTTGGCTTGCGATGCGGCTGCAAATTTATCGGCTTCCTCGCGCGTAATACCATACTTCTGCGCGACATTATCGCCCGTCTGCGGCATGGTATCACTGCCGAACTGCTCAATAATTTTTGGGTTGGGAAAACGGCTACCAATGGTGGTATCAAAAACTTTAAAGTCACGGCTAAAAGGCTGTTCTGTCTTGGCAAATACAAACGGCGCACGCGTCATCGACTCGACCCCACCTGCTAAAATAATATCCCCTTCATTGCACGTAATACTGCGAGCAGCATCGACAACAGTAGACAGACCTGATGCACATAGACGGTTTACTGTCTGACCTGGAGTTGTTACATCCAACCCTGCTAGCAGAGCAGCGTTACGCGCGATATTGCGAGAGTCCTCGCCTGCTTGGTTGGCACTACCTAGCAACACTTCATCAAAGATATCAGCAGATAGTTGGTGTTTTTCGACCAATGCTTTCATCACGGTAGCAACCAAATCATCAGCACGTACGGTTGCTAATGCGCCAACATAGCGACCAAATGGACTTCTTAATCCGTCATAAATATAAGCATCTAACATAACGTTTCCTTGTCGTATTTTTTAACTCTAAATAATGGTTTTATGGTTTAATAACCATATCTTGTCGTTCAAATTAGTAAGTGTTTTGCTGAGTAAACAATGACATGTCAAGCTTGGCACGGCGTTGCAGCCAAGAGCTTGGACGATAACGTGGGTCACCTGTCAGCCCGTAGATGCGCCCTAAAATAAGCAGCACACGCGAGGCCCCAAGATGGTCGCCCCAAGAGATAGGACCATATGGATAACCTAACCCAAGCTTGACAGCATTATCGATGTCCTCAGGTGAAGCAATCCCTTGCATAGCAATGTCACAACCAAGGTTAATCACCATAGCGACCACACGTTGTGCCACAAAGCCGATGCTTTCTGTAATTAGCGTGGCACCGACAGCGGATTGCGTGGTTGCTTCACTGTCATCCAAGCCCTTACTGAATAATGCATAAGCTTGTGCGATAAATGTTTCCTGCGTGACGAGACTTGGCATCAAAGTACGATGCTTTGCTAGTCCAGTGAGCATATCAATGGCAACGGCTTGCTTAGGATTAACTTGATAACGAATGGCAGCATTGGTCGTATCTTCGCCATAGGGTGCGAGCAGCACCAAACTATCAGGGTTTGGCTTGTCGTTGTCATCGATCGCGACACCCTGAGACTTTAGGTAATCGACCAGTTGAGTTTTGTCTTCTGCCAGATCAGCGCCAACCCAAACTGAGGTAATAACGGCATCAGATATGAGTGCTTCGGACGACCGATCTTGAGCAGTAGCTGCTGACAACTTCTGACCGTTTTCATAGTGATAGAACCCTGCACCAACCTTACGACCAAGCTTTTTACCTACTAGCATTTGACGGGTCAATGGATGCGGGCGATAACGCGCTTCGTGATAGAACTGGTTGTAAATCGACTCCATCACGGGGTGCGATACATCGATACCAGTGAGGTCTAATAGCTCAAACGGCCCCATGCGAAATCCTGCGCCTTCACGCAAAATTTGGTCAATATTCTCAAACGTGGTTACCCCTTCACCCAATATTTTTAACGCTTCTGTGCCGTACGCTCTACCGCCATGATTGACGATAAAACCCGGTGTGTCTTTTGCTACCACACCTAGATGACCCATACGTTCGGCCAAATCGGAGAGAACGTCAATCACTGATTGCTGAGTAGACAGACCTGGAATGACCTCTACAATTTTCATTAAGGGGACTGGATTAAAGAAGTGAAATCCTGCCACGCGCTCCGGATGATCACAGTCAGCAGCAATTGCGGTCACTGATAAGGATGAGGTATTGGTCGCCAAAATAGTATCGGCAGTGACCACACCTTCTAACTGGGCAAAAAGCTGTTTTTTGATGTCTAGATTTTCGATAATGGCTTCAACCACTATCTCAGCAGTCGCAATTTGGTTAAGCTCCTGTAGTACCGTCAAATTACTTAAAGTATCCTGTAACTGCGCATCGGTAAACTTACCTTTAGCAGTTAGTTTTTCTAGGGTACTTTGCAAGGATTGTCGTCCTTGTTCAGCAGCGCCTGACTTAGCGTCATACAAGAGTACTTGGATGCCAGCTTGAGCAGCAATTTGAGCAATACCCATGCCCATAATACCAGTGCCGATAATGGCAATTGTGTTCACAGTCATAATAACTCTCTACATAGTGTGCTATGAAATTTTGGTTCAAAGGTGATAACTTGCTTCAAAAGCAATCACAATGTGGCTCTGAATTCACGTGCCTATGAATTCACGTGCTTATGAATTAACGCGGCTAGGGATTAATGCCCTTTGTACTCCGCAGGACGCTTTTCTAAGAAGGCTTTAGCGCCTTCTTTTTGGTCGTGAGTATTGAACAAAATCTGGAAAGCCTTACGCTCTAAAGCCAACGCACCTTCTAAAGGCATATCAACACCCAAATTTGCCACTTCTTTGATTTGCGCTAAGGCAATGGGAGAGTACTGTGATAGCTGCTCAGCAATCTCAATGGCGCGTGTGATAGTAGCCTCATCTTCAACGACTTCAGATACCAGCCCCATTATGTCCGCCTCATCTGCACTGATCATATCGCCCGTTAGTACCATCTTCATGGCCTTATGTTTGCCAACCGCGCGAAACAAACGCTGCGTCCCGCCAGCACCTGGCATGAGTCCTATCTTGATTTCGGGTTGACCAAATTTGGCAGACTTGCCTGCGATGATGATGTCAGCATGCATGGCCAACTCACAGCCACCGCCCAGCGCATAACCATTGACGGCAGCAATAATGGGTTTTTGGCAGTTAGTAATGGCATCCCAATAGCGCTCACTATGACGCAGGTACATATCCGCTGTACTAGTAGTCAGGAAATCATTGATATCTGCACCAGCGGCAAACACCTTGTCACCACCAGTAAGGACGATCGCTTTGGTTTGTGGGTCATCATTTAGTTGAATGAACAAATCTGCCATTTGTTGACGTAGCTCGCTGTTTAGTGCATTGCGCACTTTGGGGCGATTAAGTCTAACGACACTCACGCCCTCTCCTTTTTTCTCACAAATAATGAGCGGCTCTTCCATGATCGACCCCTTAAACTTCATTCTTGCATAAAGTATAAACACCCTAACAAAGTATTTATTTTGAATATTAAATATCGCTATGCGGTATTTAATATCAATATATACTGTTTATTTTGGTTTGTGAAGCATAAAAATTTGATATATTAGAATAAATGTAAAGTAAAACGCTATATTCAATTATATAAATACCGCAATGCGGTTTTTTAAACCAAAACTATTGTAATTTAATAATTCATCGATTATGCTGTTTATCCAAGGACGTCAGATTATTTAGCACCGTCATAGAGCCGATATTGATATCAGGCATCAATCAAACAAGGAAGATTCATATGATTAGAGATAAAGAGACCCTCGACCACATCACTCAAACCATTCGTAACTTCGTTAACGATCAACTTATCCCTATGGAACATTGGGTTGCCGAAAATGACCGCCTTCCAGAAGAGATCATTGAGCAAATGCGAGAATTAGGGCTTTTTGGACTGACCATACCCGAAGAGTACGGCGGACTTGGTGTCACTATGGAAGAAGAAGTCACGCTGGCATTTGAGTTAGGACGCACCTCCCCTGCGTTTCGCTCATTAATAGGGACAAATAATGGTATTGGCTCATCTGGCCTAGTGATTGATGGCACTGAAGCGCAAAAGCAGAAGTATCTACCTCGGTTGGCCAGTGGTGAAATCATCGGTTCGTTCTGTTTGACCGAGCCGGAGTCGGGATCAGATGCCGCCTCATTGAAAACGACCGCTATTAAGGATGGTGATACTTATATCATCAATGGCACCAAACGTTATATCACCAATGCCCCGCAGGCTGGCGTATTCACTGTCATGGCACGTACTGACCCACAAAACAAACGCTCTGGCGGTATTTCAGCATTTATTGTGGAGAGTGACACACCAGGTATTACTTTGGGTAAAATTGACAAAAAAATGGGCCAAAAAGGCGCGCATACCTGTGATGTGATTTTTGATAATTGCGTCGTACCGGCGGATGCACTCATCGGCGGTGTTGAGGGTGTTGGCTTTAAAACGGCCATGAAAGTTCTTGATAAAGGGCGCTTACATATCGCAGCAGCCAGTACTGGAGCTGCTACTCGCATGCTGAATGATGCACTCAATTATGCTGTCGAGCGTAAGCAATTTGGTCAACCGATTGCTAGCTTTCAGCTTATTCAGGGCATGCTCGCTGATTCAAAAGCAGAAATCTATGCTGCCAAATCCATGGTGCTAGACGCTGCACGTCTGCGTGACGAAGGCAAAGACGTCGTTACTGAATCCTCATGCGCTAAAATGTTTGCCACTGAGATGTGTGGCCGTGTTGCTGATAGAGCGGTACAAATCCATGGCGGTGCCGGTTATATCGCAGACTACGGTATTGAGCGTTTTTATCGTGATGTACGTCTATATCGTTTGTATGAAGGTACCACACAAATTCAGCAAGTCATCATTGCCCGCAATATGATTAAAGAAGCCAGCGAGTAATCCCTACCACTTTTTTACCCACCAGAATGCACGGCGGTATTTGCTAGGATGCTGATACCGTTCCCCTCTATTTTTACCACTACGCATCAAATTAGTTTTTCATTCTCACAACGTTAAGGATATAAATTGTGAAAAGTGTCGCTATAACTGCAGATCCAAGTATGAGCTCCTCCCAAAAACAACCTTGGAAACTGGCCTTTGTTTTTTGTTTTTTAGTTTTACTATGTGATGGGGCTGATATCGGTATTCTTGCCTTTACCTTATCCAGCCTAAAACTAGAGTTTGCACTGACCAATGTACAGGCTGGCGCTCTAGGCAGTTGGTCGTTATTTGGGATGGCAATCGGTGGGTTTTTTGGTGGTTGGGCTTGCGATCGCTTTGGCCGAGTACGTGTCATCGTTCTTGCGACTGGCATGTTCTCTATATTGTCTGGTTTTAGTGGATTGGTGCAGAGCTATGAGCAGTTTGTCACGCTACGGGTTATTGCCTGCTTGGGGCTTGGTAGTCTTTATATCGCTACCAATACGCTTATGTCAGAGATGGTACCTACCAAGCATCGAACCACCGTCCTTGCTGCATTAATGACTGGATTTACTTTAGGCTCATTGGTTATCACCAGTGTATCCGCTTGGATCATCCCTAGCTATGGTTGGCGTACACTATATCTACTGACTTTTTTGCCGATACTTTTGGCAGTATCAATGTACTTTTTAGTCCCTGAACCCCAGTCTTGGAAAGACGCTCGAGCACTAAAACTGAGCGGCGCACTAGATACTCTCAAAAAAGCAGAGAACCCATACAAAGCGATAATGGAAAATCCGAAACACCGTATCATGTTTATCCTATGGTCAATGAGCTCAGGACTTTTGTTATTCGGCTATTTTGGTGTCAGCAACTGGCTACCTTCTTATCTAGAAACTGAATTGGGTATCAAGTTCAAAGAAATGGCACTGTATATGGCGGGAACGTACCTGACTATGATGTTTGCCAAAGTTGTGGCTGGATTTATGGCTGATAAAATCGGACGTAAGATAGTATTTGCCTTTGGTACGATGGGCACCGCATTGTTTATTCCTATTCTAGTGTATATGCATACTCCAGAAAATATCGGCTGGTTAATGATCACCTTTGGTTTCTTATATGGTATTCCTTATGCCATTAATGCCACCTATCTAACCGAAAGTTTCCCTACTGCTATCCGAGGTACTGCGATCGGTGGTGCATTTAATATTGGACGGCTTGGCTCTGTAATTGCTCCTGTTGCCATTGGTTATATGGCCATGCATAACTCTATCGGCGCAGGTTTATTACTTATGGCAGGTGCATATTTCTTATGTGGTCTTATCCCTACTTTGTTTATTAAAGAAAAGCAATATGATCCACAACAAGCCTAACCATACCTCTTATAACGACTATTGCTACCGTTCATACCGCATAGCGAAACAATAGTTTCTCGTTATGCTATGCTGAGAATGAGAATGTGAAAGTAAATTGATATAATATAATTAAAGAGACAGTGGGTAACTGTGAGCTGATATTAGCTCACAGAATGCTATGAATAATAAAGTTTTGTGATTTTATAACGCTTGTATGAATTTGATTGGGGATAATAGACGACATATGACTAATGATACCCTTACCGATGAAGACGCTAACAACGAGATGCATATTGAACTGTTAGAACCCATTGCAGAGATGAGAGATAAAAATGACCGACAATTTGTCACAGCGTTGGCTCGAGGGTTAGAGCTGCTGCGTTGTTTTACCCCGCAGCGACCTTATCTAGGCAACCAAGACCTAAGTCAACTGACAGGCCTTCCTAAAGGCACCATTACTCGTCTGACCTATACGTTGGTCAAATTGGGATATTTAAAACAATCGACCAATAGTAGTAAGTACCAGCTTTCGACAGGGGTACTAAGCTTTGGTTATACCATGATGACTAATATCTCTATCAATAACCTTGCGACTCCTTATATGGAAGAGCTGGCAGACTATGCCAATAGTGCCGTTGCCATGGCTACTCGTGATCGACTGATGATGGTGTATCTCAACGTTGTGCAAGGCCAAGGGACCACGACCATGCAACGCAATGTCGGCTCTTATTTGCCTATTCATTTAAGTTCGATGGGGAGAGCCTGTTTGGCGAGTATGCCACCTGCTGAGCAAGAGTTTATCCTTAATGCCATTCGTAGTAAGTATAAAGATGATTGGCTAAAGATTAGACGAGGATTAGATAAAGCCTTTCAAGACTATGAAGACTATGGTTATTGTTTTTCAATTAGTGAATGGCAAAAGGATGTCAACGCGGTAGCCATTGCGCTGATGCACCCAACGGAAGGCTTGCTCACTTTTAACTGCGGCGCACCAAGTTTTATCCTTAGTCGTACCAAACTAGAAGAAGACATTGCCCCTCGCCTGCTGCATATGAAAAACATGATCGAGAGTAATCTATATATTAGCTAGCATCGCTTAAATGTGCCCCATGAAAATAACGATTCATCTCCACCAACTATTCAAGCGATAGTCATATAAGTCACTCATATCGTTTTGACATTTTATGTTACGTGTCTTTTTATTTTCAGTGCCTTTAGACGTTTTTTGAGGATTCACCATGAGCCAGCTTTTTTCGCCTTTGAAACTTGGGCAACTCACATTAGATAACCGTATTATCATCGCACCCATGTGCCAATACTCTGCCAACGATGGAGCGGCAAGTGATTGGCATATGATCCATTTGGGCCAAATGAGTTTGAGCGGCGCAGGACTACTTATTTTAGAAGCAACAGCGGTCAATCCACAAGGACGTATCAGCTATGCTGATTTAGGTTTATGGGATGACAGGACTCAAGCTGCACTAGATAAAACGCTAACAGCAATCAGACAGTACAGTCCTATGCCAATAGGCCTACAACTGGCCCATGCTGGACGTAAAGCGTCAACCGAAAAGCCATGGGACGGCGGCGGTTCGATTGCCCCTGATGAGGTAAATGGGTGGCAAACGGTGGCACCATCAGCGCTTGCGTATGACGAAAACTCTACTGTACCCACAGCCATGGACCAAAAAAACATTGATTCGCTCATCAGCGATTTTGTCGATGCGGCAAGACGTGCCGATGCGCTGGGTCTTGACCTGATTGAGCTTCATGGTGCGCACGGCTATCTATTGCATCAGTTTTTATCGCCGCTTTCTAACAAGCGTGATGATCAATACGGCGGCAGTCTTGAAAACAGAATGCGCTTGTTACTTGACGTGTTTACAGCGGTTCGAGCTGAGTTTTCAAGTAAAAAGCCAGTGGGTGTGCGTGTGTCTGCAACCGATTGGGCCCAAGGCGGCTGGGACCTTGCCCAAACGATCGAGCTGGCTAAAGCATTAGAGGCATTAGGCTGTGATTATATCCATGTGAGTACCGCAGGACTTAGCCCAGACCAGCAAATTCCTGTGGAAGCGAACTTTCAAGTGCCTTTTGCAACCGCGATAAAAGAAGCCGTCAATATACCCGTCATCGCAGTGGGCTTAATCACCGAAGCCGAGCAAGCGCAAAGCATCATTGCTGAGCAGCAAGCGGATGCGGTTGCATTAGCACGCGGTATGCTTTATGACCCGCACTGGCCTTGGCATGCGGCGGCCGAGCTTGGCGCAACCGTCAAAGCGCCTAAACAATATCTGCGCTCAAGCCCACATGGCAAGCCGTCTCCGATAGAATAAGTGTAATCGAACTACGAACATAGACTGAAGACATTACTTGCTTCAGTCTATGCATTAACTCACTTTAATTCAAACTAAAGTAATTATGGCTTAAAAGTTAGATAGTCATCAGTGTATTCAACTTGACAAGTGGTAGTGATATCAACGCTGCCATAATTTACCGGCTGAAGTGTAGCGCAGGGAGGTCAATTTATGGTCTTGTTAGGCCTGCTAAATGTTCCATAAGCGGAATTACCTCATTGTAAATACCCCATTCTTAACACAACATCATCGTAGAATAATTAAGCCACCTGCCTGTACTCAGCAGGTGTCATTGTAGTGGCATAATGAAATAGGACAGTAGATAAGAGGTTATACTATCACCAAGACTGGAGAGAAGATATGACCACTACACACCGCACAAACAAAAGTATTAAGCTATTATTCTAGTAAGTAATGAAACAAAATTATATATGGTTTTCCGTTCACCCTGAGCCTGTTGAAGAGTAGGAAAACCGTTATGGTTCGACAAGCTCACCACGAACGGTTTTTTATAATTTAAATTTGTTCAGTTACTTAAATCAGAATAGTATGATGAAGAAAGCCTTTCCTAAATTAGATACGCATAATATTCTACTGCTTTTCACAATATCACCATCTACAGTTTAACCTATCAAACGCTGTGCTAAAAAATTCACCAACACGCCAATTTTTACCACATTACGGCTAGTGGGCGGATACACCAAATAAATCCCGTCATCTGTCGCCAAAGACGGGGTCACTTGCCAATCAGACAACACCTGTACCAACGCCCCAGACTGCAACGCTTTCTCAATCAGCCAATTAGGTAAATGGCTAATCCCTTGTCCATCAAGCGTGGCTTGTTTCAGCATTTCTATATTATTACCCATCAAATTCCCTGTCACCCGCAAACTTTGCGTTTTACCCGTTTGATGGAAATACCACTTTGACGCATAGCCTTGATACATAAACGGCAAACAATTATGCTCGGCTAATTGTGACGGTATTTGTGGTGTTCCATGCAATCGTAGATAATCGGGACTGGCACATAACAGCCGTTGCTGAGAGGCAATAAATTTTGCTACCAAGCGGTCATCCTCCACACGCCCTAACCGCACCCCTACATCATATTTCTCATTAAATAAATCTACAAATTCATCACTGGCAAATAGCTCCAATTCAATTTTTGGGTATAAATGGGCAAATTCGGCAAGCAATGGGGCGATTTTTTCAATCCCATAGGCACTGGGAAAAGTAAGGCACAATCGCCCTTGTGGCTCAATTTGCTCCTCTTTAATCGCTTCATTTACCTGTTGTAATTCAGCTAATATCGGCTCGGTCTGTTGTAAATAACGCATCCCTGCATGGGTCAAATCCAAATGTCTGGTTGAGCGATTCAATAGCTTAACTTGCAAGGATTGTTCTAAGTTATCAATTTGCCGAGTGACAGACGACACCGCCAGCCCAAGCTGACTTGCCGTGGCAGTAAAGCTATTAGTATTCGCCACATGGTGAAAAATAGTGAGGGCATAGAAGTAATTGATGGTCATGGGTTTGTTAGCAGTTAAGTGTATTTTTGAATAAACATATTTTTGCAAAAAAAGCAAAACTGTTTCTAATTTTACCCCAATTATCATTAAAAATAAAAGCATTATACTAGGGCTATATTTTTTAATGCTTAATTTAACGGAGTGACTCCCATGACCACAAGCTCACAAACTGCTGTACCAAACCTCTCTGTTCTTGGACAAGACAATAGCCAATTATTTCACACCGCTGAGACGAATGAAAATATAACCCCGCAACAAAAACAACTACCCCCTCATCTTGCCAATCACCCTGCATTTAGTGAGGTGTTTCAAGCGGATAAACTCACCTTGGGATTGATTGCCCCGTTTAAAGGCTATCCCAATAGTCCGATTCCGAGCTTAGAAGACTTTGGGGAAACCGCTGTCTTAGCAGAACAGCTTGGATTTTCTGCACTATGGTTGCGAGATGTGCCATTTTATGACCCAAGTTTTGGCGATGTTGGACAAGCATTTGACCCCATGGTTGCCATGGGCTATTTGACTGCGAAAACCCAACGAATTGCGATAGGTTCAGCAGGCATCGTTGCACCTTTGCGGAGTCCCATTCATATCGCCAAAGCCTCAGCAAGTACGGCAGTATTAAGCAATAATCGCTTTATTTTGGGGATGTCGAGTGGCGATAGACCTGTGGAATACCCTGTGTTTCAGCAAAACTTTGACAATCGTGCCGAGCGTTTTCGAGAAAGTTGGGACATGATTCGTGCCTTAACCACCCAAAAATTTCCGCAGTTTAAAGGGCAACATTATGGGGATTTAACAGGCAATATTGGCTTTATCCCTATCCTTGAACAACGCTTACCGATGGTTGCTATTGGTCGTGCCAGACAGGAACTAGATTGGCTTGCTAATACTGCCGATGCGTGGATTTGGCATGGGGTAAACCCAAAAGATACCAAAAATATCGTGCAAACTTTGGCGGATTTAAATCAAGATGACGCTTGGCATCCTTTTGGTTATGCCAATTTTGTCGAACTTAGTGAGAATCCGAATGAGCCTGCTCAATTATCTCGCAATATTTATCTACGAGGCGGGTCACATAGTTTGCTGGAATTTTGGCAAGAGCAGAAAGAACAAGGCTTATCTCATGTCACCATTAATTTAAAGCCTACCAAACGCCCTGTCAAAGAAACGTTGCAAGACTTAGCAGAAAATGTGTTAGCCAAATTAAACCAATAAAAATGGGGTATAAAACCATGAAAACGCTTGTCATTGATACCACAATCAATGCCCATACTGAGTCATTTTCGGCTCAGTTACTACAACAAATCAAACAGCAATTTGCTGAAAGCACAACCTATTTGCCATTAAATGACATGGATTTACCTACCTTGGATGAGGCAACCCTAACGGTCATTTATAAACAAAAAGCAGGGGAGGCTTTGAGTGTGGCGGAGCAAGCTATCGCCGACACTCGGCAATCGATGTTACAGCAGTTTAAAGCGCATCAAAAAATCGTTATTATCTATCCGATGTATAACTACAATATCCCTGCTCGACTCAAAGATTATATGGATATGGTGTTGGTGCCACGAGAGACTTTCCAGTACAGCGAGGCAGGTAAAATTGAACCCTTATTGACCGATAATAGAGCCGTGTTGTTTCTACAAATTAGTGGGTCGATGTTCTCATTGGATAAAGAATGCCAACAAATGGAATTTGCTTACCGTTATTTGGATATGATGTTTGCAAAAATGGGCTTTAAAAAACGCACCTTGATTCGAGCAGAAGGCACAGCCATTTGTGATAAAGAGGCAATTTTACAAGCCACGCTAGAAGATTTTAACCAATGGCAAGTTAATTAAATTTTAAGATAGCTGATACATAAGCTCAAGTTACCCAATATACTGTTAGGAGAATTTTCTTATGAAATCAAAATACCACCCTTTATTTCAACCTTTTACCCTTAATAATGGCATCGTCATCAAAAACCGTTTGGTAGTTGCTCCTATGACGCATTGGGGTTGTTAGAAGCAGCTATTACAACAGTACTAAATCTAGGTCTATAGACATTGAACTTATAAGGCTCAAAGCCTTAATCAGAGAAGTATTTGAGCAGTCAAATGGCTCGGCTGGTGCAAGGACGGTATCTGCTATCGTCACGCATCAACATGACATTAAACTCACACGCTACAGAGCAGTTAAACTGATGGCACAAATGGGGTTGATTAGTCGACAGATAAAATCACATAAGTACAGGCGTTGTGAAGAATTCCATAAAGCTTATGGAAACATACTAGACCGTCAGTTTGCGCCCACTGCACCAAACCAAGTGTGGACAGGTGATGTTACTTATATTCGTATCAAAGCCGGATGGTGTTATTTAGCCATCGTTATGGATTTATATGCTCGACGTATTGTTGGTTTTGCCTTGTCAGATAGCCCGAATACCCAGCTGACCACATCTGCACTAAAAATGGCATATCACATAAGACTTGAGCCTAAAGGCGTGCTGTTTCATTCAGATCAAGGCAGTCATTATACCAGTGAAGAGTATGCTAAATGCGTAGCCAAGTGCAATGGTATGTCGCATAGTATGAGCCGACGAGGCAACTGTTGGGACAATGCACCTACAGAGAGGTTCTTTAGAAGCTTTAAGACAGAGTGGATGCCAAAAAACGGCTATGACAATATTGATGAGGCTCGGCAGGCAGTAAATGATTATATTTGGGGCTATTATCAAAGTGTAAGACCACACAGCTTTAATGAGTATTTAACACCGAGCGAGAAAAAGAGACTTTATTTCAACAAAAACCTCTTAAGTACTGTCTAAAAATATTTGACCACTACAAGTATACAATGTGTATTCTCCTACGTTCTTTCAAATCTATACTTTACCTACCACTCACCACTCATGTGATCATATAAATAACTTCAAATACCAGATATTAACAAGGAAAAATCACCACCTCATCGCCTTCTTGCCATGGTTCAAACTTAGTCATAACTTGCAAAAATAACGGATGTTGCAACCAATGTTGTAGCCATAGCTGTAGCTTGGGATAAGGCAAACTATAAAAAATATCACGATCTACATGGGCAAACTGGCGAACAAACGGCATGATACCGATATCAGCAACCGTCACGTTATTACCTAGTAGATACGTATTCTTAGTCAATAACGCTTCTAAATCCTGCAGAAAAACTTCACCCTGCTGCCGATATTCTATTTGAGTCATCTCAGGGTGACGATCGGCATATTTGTAGCGATCGAGCCACTGCTTAAACTCATTGTCGTTTTGTGCTATCAGTGCATTAGCCTCAGATGAAACCTTTTCACCTAGCAGTCCTTGAGGATCGTTTTGCTCAAGCGCCCACATCATGATCTCCGCACTCTCTTCAATGACGGATCCATCTGAAAGCTGTAATACAGGAACCGTGCCTTTTGGACTAATCGCTAGCATCTGATCTGGCTTATTCTTTAACGTTATTTCTCGTAGCTCTAGTGGTAACTCGGCGAACATTAGACCGAGACGAGCGCGCATAGCATAAGGACAGCGACGAAAAGAGTACAAGCGAGGCAACGAGGTGTTCATAGATTCCTCCATAGTTGAATAGGAATTAAGCAATAGGTAAAAAGCAAACGAAGAAAAATTAGCAGACGCAAACCTACTGACATCGATAGTTATTAAGGCGCTGTTGAATAGGTGACAGACTTATAATTGGCCATAGTTTCTACCAACGACTGTGGCAAATAGGCATTTTTCAGGTGCGCGTGCGAATAATGCTGCTCAATCCACGATTGATAGTTATAGACAGTTAGCGTACCACAATATAATAAATATAAAACCTGTACACCGATGCTACGCGACAGCCCCATCACGCAATGAAAATTGATAAGTGTGATGAAGCTATCCTTTACCTGATTACCTTCTACCTGACTACCCTCTACCCAACTCTCATTATTAGCGGTTATCGCTTGTGTCTCTACCGATTGTATCAACGCTTCAATTTGTTGAAATAGATCAATATAGTCTTGGAGCAATACGTCATTTAATGGCTGCAAATCCAACAAAGGCAAATATAAGTAATGAACAGGCATCTTAGTGATATCGTTAGCAACTACTTCAAGATTGTGGGTGTGGCTAGATATCTCAGCAGCTAAATCAACAACAATAATTTGATAGCGAACTGCAGGCCGATTGCTTTCTAACGAACTTCGCAACTCTAATGAGCTGTAGCTAGATAACCAATACGTTATATGGCTACTTAGATCCGTCTGCATCAATCGAGGTGAAGCAACAACATTGACCTTGTCATTAATAGCATATGGCGTGAGTGAATACTTTTGACTTTTGGAGAAAATTTTGAAATACCACTGTCCAAACAACGACATGCCATTGTAAATAATAATGATTGGTGCAAACTTAATCCAAGTATGTAAGGTCAGTCGACCGCTACTGGATTTTTGAAACCAGCGTATATCTCGTATTGGCTTGACCTGTTGATAGACACCAGCCAACATCGTAAAGCTGATTAACCAATATGAAGCAATCATAATGGCTAAATCTTCTACAACTTCAGACGCTATCATACTCATATTAGCAAAGTAAAACCCTGCTATCGCTATCAATAAGAATCCTATTACTCCTAGTGTCAGATGCTTGATTACCAGTGCATTACGGATTCGATTTGAGAGTATCAGCACCAACACTGCCAATACTACCCCGCCGAACATATCTAGCAAATGATGTTGATACGTCAACACTGTCGACAGGGCAATCAATGTACATATGCCAGTCAGCAACAATCGATAAGCCGCTGAAATCCATCTCTTTTTAGACGCTACAACATCCCATAAGGATACGCCAAGCAACATGGCATAGCTGACATGCAATGATGGCAACTGATTGAATGGCTTGTCCACCAACTGCAAAAACTGATAACCAAACTGCGTCCAATCATCAGGTATCGATCGATTGAATGAGAAACGAGCGGGATAGAGATAGAAAATTAAACAGGCAAAGATGGTCGTCAGAATCAAGCGATAGCTCAATAAAGATAATTGTGTAGACGTCCGCACCAAAAAAAAGCTAACCACAAATAAAACCAACGACCAGCTATAAGGAATAATCATAGCGGGAATAAAAGGAACAAATTTATCAAACGGTGTGGCGAGATTATAAATTTGCGATGGGTAGCGTGTATATAAAGATACGCTATAAACAGTCGTCAAATTATAAAGCAAATAAAATATCGCTAACGCAAGACCTAGGTGTTTGAAGCGATTTAAATTTGATGGAGTTTGCAACACCTAGTACCTCATTTGACTATTGAATAAACATTTCAAAAAACTTTGGCAATATAATCATAGTCAAAGTTTTCACAATAGCAACTTATTGTTGGCTAAAAACCGCCTAAACCCATTGGAAATACAGTGGTTTTGAACTTATACTTGACTATTTTCCGGACTTAGAAGGATTTGAGAAATGCAGTTTTTGAGGATGATAAGTCAGCAGTTGAGTCGATTTACGGCATTGGTTATTATTTTAGCGGCCGCAGTGACATTTATAGAGCCTGCGACTTTTTCTTGGGTGACAGGTGATGCCCAAGTCATCGTTCTGGGTGTCATTATGCTCGCAATGGGTATGACACTAGGTAAAGAAGACTATAAGGTGTTGGCCCAGCGCCCGCTTGATATTTTTATCGGTTCAATTATCCAATATACCATTATGCCGATTTTAGCGATTAGCGTGGCCAGATTGTTTGATTTATCGCCTGGGTTAACACTGGGTCTAGTATTGGTTGGTACTTGTCCTGGTGGTGTGTCTTCAAATATTATGAGCTACCTTGCAAAAGGTGATGTGGCATTTTCGGTAGGTATGACCACCGTATCGACCATCATTGCACCGTTAGTGACGCCGCTTTGGCTCAATTATTTGGTTGGTCAATCTGTAGAGATGGATGGCTGGGGTATGTTCCGCTTTATGCTATTAGTGACATTGTTGCCAGTCGCTATCGGCTCTATGTTAAACATACTATTTCAAAACAAGCACTGGTTTAATGATGTACGTGCGGTGATGCCAGGCGTAGCTGTATTAGCCTTTGCCGCTATCGTCGGTGGTGTTGCCGCTGTATTTGGCGATCAGTTCTTGCAGTCAGGGCTAGTTGTTATTTTAGCCATTGCGGTACACAATATCGTCGGCTATATATTGGGTTACTACTCAGGTGCCTTATTTGGTATGAGCAAACCCAAAAAGCGCACCATATCTATCGAGGTTGGCGTACAAAATGCAGGGTTGGCCACGGGCTTAAGCACTAAGTTTTTCCCTGGCAATGCAGAGTCCGCCATCGCTGCCGCCGTTGCTTGCATTTGGCACTCTGTTTCTGGCTCTATATTGGCCAATATCTTCGCTTGGTGGGATAAACGTCAAGAAGCGAAAAATCCTACCGTCATTGAGACTGAAGAGACCGTAGAGCTTGGTAAACCAATTAGAAATCATTAGTACCGAGAAAGGTAATGCTCAGTAAGGTAATACTGAACTAGGTGATATTGAACTAGTTAGTAAAGCTAAAACGCTATGAGTTAAAATACTATGCTAGATTATTGTTTCTAGCATAGTATTTTCTAATAAAGCACCTTCTAATACAGAGTCTTTCAACATAGAGACTTTTAAATGTGAATTTTCTAATAAAGCACCTTCAAATATAGCGCTCTTCAGCATAGTATTTTTAGCATAGCACTATCGGTAATTTGCATGAACCGCTAGCCTCTCTTCTAGGTTCTCACTTAACGTAGTCTACCGCAACTCATTTCCAAAACGTTTACGCACCTGACGCAAGTATAAAGCTGGTGCAATACGCCACAGTAAACTGCCAAAGCGTGAGGTAGGGTCCGGCAATATCCAACGTTTGCGCCGCTGCAAACCTTGATCGATCTGTTCGGCCATCCACTCAGCACTACGCATATTACCGATCATTGAGCGTGGATGCTTTGCGATACTGCCATCACGGCCGAGCGCGTGGTTCTCGATAGGTGTATCAAGAAAGCTGGGATAGACCATAAGAATATGTATACCCTCAGACTCTAGTTCCAAGCGCAATACTTCAAAGAACTGGGTCAGCGCACCTTTTGCCGCACAATACGCTGCCCGTCCAGGAACTGGCATCCAACCAGCCATTGAGCCGATACAGATAATTTGACCTTTAGATTCTCTTAGCATCGGTAGCGCAGCCATAGTCAGCTCCACTGCTCCTTGCCAATCTACCGCCATAACTTTGCGGAACACTGCAGGATCAGTCTGATGTGCTGGTGATCGATGGGTAATCCCAGCATTGTTCACCAATAAATCAAGACGGCCAAAGCGCTCGCTAACTTGCTCAATAAGGGCAGCAATATCATCAATTTGAGTAATATTAGTGACGACTGTCATGACTCTAGCAGAGTCCTCTAACTCACGAGCGCGGGCGATCAGCGCTTGCTCATCTATATCAGCGAGTACTAAGTGATGCCCAGCGGCATACCAGTGCTGTGCCATCGCCCAACCAAGTCCTGATGCAGCACCAGTGATTAAAGTAACAGTTATTGATGACATTGGTGGCATTGATGGCATTGATGGCATCGATGACTTTCTCCCTATCAAGGTTTACGCAATCCATTACATTCGATGAAGTACTCGAAGGTTTCGGCAGACGTTTTTTCTAAACAATAACCAAACTCTTCTTTGAGTCGCCTGTTACTCAGTACTGGGCGATAACGCAAAAAATTAACCTGCTCTGGCCCTGTTGGCTTACCGCTCCACTTTGCCACCTGTAAACCAGCTTTAACCAAACCCACTGGCAGAGTCAATAGCGGTTTATTAAGTCGGTTTGCGATATCCCTCATCGTCAGTGCACCATCGCCTGCCATGTTATAGATGCCAGATTTGTCCTCACGAATACCTATTTCCATCGCGCCGATCACGTCTTGATCCCAAATAAACACAAAGGGCGACTCACTGCCTTTGAGCGCAAGCACACGCGGCGCCATGAACAGACTGGTAATTTGATTGCGCGTATCAGCGCCTAGTACGGTACCAGGTCGAAAGATCAGCTGCTGTAATTGTGGATGCTGCTCGCGAAAATCTGCAAGCATTTCCTCGACTTGTCTTTTGTGATCCGAGTAGGCAAACTCAGGATTACCGCGTAGTGCATCTTGCTCATCAATCCATTCAGGATTGTCAGCATGATATCCGTAGGCAGCACCCGAGCTGGTGAGCGTTATATGTGCGACATCTTCTTTGATACAGCAATCAAGTACGTTACGCGTGCCATTGACATCGATATCATAGTCACGAGCACGATCTTTTGACGCTTGCAAGATAGAGGCGAGATGCACGACATGGGTAATGCCCTCTTCTTTTAGTAGCGTTGCCAAACCCTCATCGCGCACATCTAATACGTGAATTGGAAAGTCTAGATCATCGCGCTTGCGAATATCTGTGCCGACGACATGGTAATGATCAGCCAGGCGATTGCCCAACTGATGGCCGATGTAACCTGCGGCACCAGTGATTAATATACGTTTATTCACTATGCTTTTATTTATTGCGCTTTTATTCATAGGGTATCCGTGCCCAAATTTGTGAAAGTGTCAGTCCTGACACCAAATGCCATACACCCCAGAACGCCGTGATCAGCATCATGCCACCTGCCTCTGGGAAAAAAGTAAATAAAATAACCAATCCTAGCCCTGAGTTTTGTATTCCTACTTCCAAAGTCACCGCGCGCCGATCCGCGACTGGCAACTTGAGCACCAGCCCCATGCCATAACCTAACGAAAGCGCCAATAAATTATGGCCAACGACCAACCAAAAAAAGCTATGGAAACGCTCTAAAAATAGCGCGAAATTGCTAGAAAAAGCGATTGCCACAAAAGCCATCAGCACGAGTAGCGAGAAAATACGTAGCGGTTTTTGGATACGTACGACCAGATCTGGCAAGCGGCGCCCCGTTACCATCCCTAGCACTAAAGGTAACGCTAACACTAATAGAACCAGTATCAGAATACTGCTAGGCTCAATCGTTATCTTTGTCAGATACTCACGCGTGTGTGGGTTAAGCCAACCATAAAAGGCAAAATTGACTGGTGTTAATATAGCTGCAGCGAGGCTCGATACCGCAGTCATACTGACTGACACCGCGACATTACCGCGTGCCAGCCAAGTCATAATGTTAGAAAAACTACCACCTGGGCAAGACGCGACCAAAATCATTCCTAGCGCCAACTCAGGATCGATATTCAATGCCCACGTAAACAGGCACGTGGCTAAGGGCAGTAGAAAGAACTGAGCGAACAGACCTGCTATCGGCGCAATAGGATACAAGACGATACGCTTAAAATCTTCGAAACGTAAGCTCAATGACACGCCGAACATCATCAGCGCCAAGATTAGATTGAGCAGAATCAAACTCCGTGGCTCAAACGCCACTGCCGCTATCATACCTCTAACGCCAATACAGGCTGCTCTGTTTCAAGCTCGGCAATATGCTTGGACAGCGTTTCTAAGTATTCATCTTTGTTCACGTAATATGCCATACGCGCAAGCTTAATATAATCATAGCCACCATCGAGTGTCTTGCCAGCTCGCTTACGCTTCACTTTATTAAACTGTTTAGCAGCTGCTGTATTTTGCTGACGCTGCTGAATATATAGTGCGACAAGCCGCGCTTGGTGATTTCGTCCTTCCCAGCCCAACCCTGCTGCTTCAACCATACCCATCATAAATAAATTATCATGCTCAGGATGAAAGACATTCATATAAAGCTGAGGAGCGTCATGATTGGCAGGCCAATTAAGATGCGCGCGCTCAACAAATGGATAGTCTAGTAAATACCCAGTCGCCATAAGAATCAAATCATAATCATGACTTTCTCCATCACTAAAGGTCACCGTATGACCATCGATGCGGCGAATATCACGGCGCGCCTTAATATCGCCATGACCCAAATGATGTAATACCAATGAATTGACCACAGGATGTGATTCATACATGCGATAGTTTGGGTTTGGCAATCCATAATCAGAAGGTTTTCCGATAACCATACGAATCATCGCCGCATCCATACGCTGCTTAACTGGACGCGGCAACTTTAGTTTTCCGCCTAGTGTGTCAATTGGCTGACCCTTGATAAATTTGGGAAGAAAGTAATAGCCGCGGCGCAGACTGATATCCACCAATTTAGCATGATGCACCGCGTCAACAGCGATATCAGCACCAGAATTGCCACAGCCAACGATCAACACACGTTTGTCTTTAAACACTGACGGGCGACGATATTCAGAGGAATGCATTAACCTGCCTGCAAACGTACCTGGCAGACTTGGTATATTTGGGGTATGTAAAGTGCCATTTGCCATAAGCACACCTTCAAACAGCCGCGATTGCTTTTGACCATTGCACTCACTAACTAAACGCCAGCCATCCCCTTCAGGCACCATGCTGACCACACGCGTGGAGAATTCATAACATGATTTTAGATTGAACGTATCTGAAAAGTCGCGGAAGTACTGACGAAGCTGGGTATGATGAGGATACGCCGCGACTGAGTCACTCATAGGAAACTCTTTGAACTCCGTCATACGCTTGGACGAAATCAAATGGGCACTTTCATACATGGTACTGTGCGGATTGTCGATATCCCATAGGCCCCCTACATCTGTATGTAGCTCAAAGCCGACAAAAGGAATATTGAGTTTTTGCAAATTTCGGGCTGCAGCGAGCCCCATTGGACCTGCTCCAATTACTGCATACATAAGCGCCACCTTAAAAATCCATTTCAATTATATAAATCAGTCAATTCCGTTTGACTGCATCTCTGGTAAGCGATACCAACGTACTCCATACCAGTGATAATACAATAGCATACATTGGTACATTAGCTGGCTCAAATGAACGAAGCGCTCAAATAGACTGCTTATAAAAGGTAAACCAAACGCTGATTAACACTCCCTTTTTGGTTCAAAACAAACCTAACTTCGCTCAGTATAAAAATACTGTCCTAGTTGCAGGCTATCCTATTATCGAAACATAAAGCGATCTCTCTAATTTACTCAAATATGATATAGTAGAAATAGGTTCAGCAAACCATTGTAATAATAATGATTATCATTATAATAAGCATTTAACTTACATGCTGGAAATATTCATGCAACTATCTCGCTTATCTGCTGCGTTATTTAATCTTTCGAATGTATCTGGTTCTTCTCTACGATTAGCATCTATACCCTCGCGATTGGTATCGACGAAATCACCCTCTCTAAAGACACTATACTCAACCTGTCTATCTACTTCTGTCATCGTATTAGCAACGAGTCAATCGGCATGGGCACAGGTAGATGATGTAGATGCTCAAACCACTCCTAACGTGGTACTTGATACTATCGTCGTAACCAGTAGCGCTGATGCTTCAGCAGATGGACTACCAAGCGCCTATGAAGGTGGCCAAGTTGCGACCGGCAGCCGCGTCGGAATCTTGGGTAACCAAGACATCATGGATACGCCGTTCTCTACCACCTCATACACCAATGAATATATCGCCAATCAGCAAGCGCAAAGTGTAGGCGATCTACTCAAAAAGGATCCTACTGTTCGTGTAGCAAGAGGTTTTGGTAACTTTCAAGAAGCCTATTTCATGCGTGGCTTTATCACCACATCAGATGACACCATGTACAACGGTCTATATGGCATCTTACCAAGACAGTACATTGCAACTGAATTGTTCGAGCGCGTCGAGGTTCAGCGCGGTGCCTCAGCAATGTTGAATGGTGCGGCACCGAGTGGCGGTAACGCAGGTGGTACAATCAATTTGCTACCGAAACGTGCTGGTAATGAGCCACTACGTGAAGTGACGCTTGGTTATGGTCAAGGTGACCAAGGCAAAGTCGCAGTAGATGTTAGTGATCGCTTCGGTGCTGATGACGCTATTGGGATTCGCTTTAATGCTGCTTATCAAGATGGAGACAGCGCAATAGATGATGAGTCTTCGACCTTGGGTCTGGCGGCGCTCGGTTTGGATTATAGAGCGGATCAGTATCGCCTATCGGCCGATTTGGGCTGGCAAGACAATAAGCTGTCAGAGACTCGTCCTAGTGTCAATCTTGGTGGGGTGTCTAGTGTACCAAATGCTCCAGACGGCTCAAAAAATTGGGCGCAACCTTGGACCTACTCCGATGAAGAGGATGTCTTTGGTACCATTCGAGGAGAATATGATTTTACTGATAACATTACCGCTTATGGTGCTTACGGTGTGCGAAGTGGCGAGGAAGAAAACTCACTAGCCACTTTAACTGTCAACAACGTTGATGGTGCGGGCACGATTTATCGCTTTGATAATTCCAGAAAAGATTTAGTACAAAGTGCCGAGCTCGGTCTGCGTGGTAAATGGCAAACGGGTGAAGTGGCTCATAATTGGGTACTAGCAGCTGATCTCTATGACCAAGAAGAAAAAGGTGCATTCGCGTATGATTTTGGTAATCAACTCGCGACCAATTTGTACCACCCTACCGACTACGCTGAGGTCCCTTTTACAAGCACAGCAATCTTCGGTGGTAATTTAAATGACCCAAAATTAACCAACAAAAAGCAGTTTCAAAGCTTTGCGCTAGCAGACACCATATCACTGTTCAACGATAAGCTAAAAACTACGGTAGGCGTACGTCATCAAAATATCAAAACAACCAGCTATGACTATAATACCCAAGCCAAAACAGCTAGCTATGATGAAAGCGCATGGACACCAAGCGTCGGTATCATTTATCAGCCAACGATGGACTGGTCTGTATATGGTAATTATATCGAAAGTCTAGCACCAGGAAAAAGAGCGCCTCTAACTAACGATAATGACGCTGTCACTAATGGTGGTCAAAATCTAGATCCGTACGTGAGTGAGCAAACTGAACTGGGTGTGAAATACGACAATGGTATGATTGGCAGTAGTCTCGCTGTCTTCCGAACTGATGAACCGCGTGCTTATATCAACAACTCAAATACGTTTACTGCTGCTGGAGAAAATCGTCATCAAGGTGTGGAGTTGACTGTCTTTGGTAGCCCAAGTGAAAACATGCGCCTCAATGCTGGTGTTACTTACTTAAGTGCTAAGCAAAAAGACACTGGTGATAGTGCATTAGATGGTAATCGAGTGATTGGTGTGCCTACCTTACAGAGCAATGTCAACCTAGAGTATGATTTAGCCGCCGTTGAAGGACTGACATTGACGGGTGATATTATCCACACAGGCTCTCGTTATTCGGATAATGCCAATACCTTAAAGGTTGATGGTTATACTACCTTAGACCTTGGTGCACGCTATCGCACTATGTTGGCAGGACAAGACGTTACTCTAAAAGGCATGGTAACCAATGTCACAGGTGAAGACTACTGGCAGTCAGTAGGCGGTTATTCAGATGCAGGCTATCTAAATGCAGGTGAACCAACGGCCTTAAAAGTATCGGCAACGTTCGACTTTTAAGCTTTATTAGTAGGCTTTCTTAGGTTTTATAAAAGGGATTAGGCGCGACCTACTCCCTTTTCTGCTATCAAAAATTTATTCTATTACTGAGTTACTATGTCCTCTCATACCACAGCGTCCTCTCGCATGACTGCTTCTTTATACCATATGATTTGGGCGAATTATCGTCTGCCTTTTCTCAAAGTCATTTTGCTAAATTTGGTCAATGCCGCTGTCAGCGTGGGTATTATTGCCTATATCAACCACACCTTTATCAGTCAGCCAGTATTCGATACCTTATCTTGGTTAAGTTTGGCGCAGTTTTCACTGCTGGTGTTGTTACTGCTATTGACGACTTTTTTGTCGCAATATGCATTGACGCGACTGGGGCATCGATTTGTCTATGAGCTTAGAACAAAACTGGTCAAACAAATCATCGATACTACCGTTCCTCAGATAGATCATTTGGGTAGCGCACGCCTACTTGCCAGCTTGTCTTCAGACATTCAATCGATTACCGTTGCTTTCGTCCGTATGCCAGAGCTAGTACAGGGTGTTATCCTATCTGCTGGTGTTGGATTGTATTTGGGTTGGTTATCGCTGCCATTATTATTTATTGTCCTGTCTTGGATTGTGATGACGATTTGGATAAGCACCCTCTTGGTCAAGCATGTTTATACCCATTTGACCGAATTAAGAGAGATTAATGACGCGTTATATCAGGATTATCAGTCGATAATAGAAGGTCGTAAAGAGCTGGCACTTAACCAACACCGAGCAGAAAAACTGTATACAGATGATTTCTTGGCCCATGCCAAATCGTACGAGAAGACCGTGACTAAGTCTGATACTTTTCATTTATCAGCGGTGAACTGGTCCAATATTATGATGTTTGCATCGATTGGTATCGTGTTTGCAATGGCCAATTATCTCGATATTCCGATGGGGGTTGCCACTACTTTTTCTTTGACGATTTTGTTTATGCAGTCGCCGCTCCTACATGCGGTTGGCGCTTACCCAACATTGCAGACCGCTCAAGTTGCGCTAGAAAAGATACAGTCTTTAGAATTGGCCGAGCATCAGCCGAGCTTTGCGACAGACACGGTTGCACAGGACTGGCAGTCCATAACTTTGAATAATATCAATTATCGCTATGTAGGCAGTAGTAATAGTAGTCATGCACCAGACACAGCGGTTAATGATAATGCTCAAAATAGCGATAACAGTGATAACAATCAGAACCCTTCCAATAACATCTTAAAGTCCGTCAATTTAACCTTGCAACGAGGTGACGTGGTTTTCTTAATCGGTGCGAATGGTAGCGGCAAATCTACCCTTGCCAAAATCATTACTGGTATCTTTACTCCTACTACAGGAACGGTACAAGTCGATGGACAAAGCGTTAATTCAGAGAACAACGCCGATTTTAGACAGCTGTTTTCTGCGATTTTTAGCGACCAACATCTATTTAAACAGCTGATTGGATATGAGGGTAATGATCCTGATGAGGCCCTAGTATCTGACTGGCTACATAAGCTCAATCTACAAGAAAAAGTAAGTGTGTCTGACCATAAACTCTCTACAGATAAGTTGTCGCAAGGTCAGCGCAAACGCTTGGCTATGCTAATCGCTGTCGCCGAACAAAAAGACATATTACTGCTCGATGAGTGGGCAGCCGACCAAGACCCTGCCTTTCGCCGCGTGTTTTACCAAACGCTCATTCCTGAGCTAAAAGCCATGGGTAAGACACTGTTTATTATTAGTCATGATGACGGTTATTTTGAGCATGCTGATCGATTATTACTGATGAAAGAAGGCCGTCTCATTGAGCTAAATGCCGAAGAGCGACAGCGTGCCAGCAAAGATGCCATTGCTATGCTCAAGTAAGCAATACTTTAACTACTAGCATGAACCGATTTATTTCAATCCCATAAAACGTTTGATCAACTTTAAGCTAAATAGCAGTTAATCTGAGTATTTTTTAAGCAAAAAAAGGAGCGCCTTACTGTAAGGCGCTCTTTTACTATATAAGGAACAACGATATCTTACCGTTCGCTTATTTTAACCGTTTCTGCAAAAACCCAACTCGAGAAATCACCAAGAAGTCTAATAGCGCGATAGCTATAATCGCGATAATAGCAGTCGGGAAGATGATAGCCACAACTAATAATGGAATAGCAAGCGGCCACCAGACGGAAACATTTAAGCCGCGAGCTGGTGGGTTTAATCCCGCGCTATTGCTTTCCTGACGAGGGCGACGCTGCCACCACATGATATAGCCACTGACACAAATAACGATTACCGCTAGGCAAAATAGTACATTAGCCAGTACGCTCCACCATCCGAGCGTACCCATATGCAGCGCGATACCAGCCGCCATGAATTTACCAAACGCATTATAGTCATCAAAATGAATATCAGCTAAGGCATTACCCGAATAACGGTCGATATGTACCGTACGATCTGCTATCGGACTTTTCATATCATAGCTCATTGAGTCTTGGCTAATGGTCCAGACGCCTGTACTACCTTGTGGTAGGTTCAATTGATAACGCCCTACAAAACCGATTTCACGAGCGTAGCGATCCACCGTATCAATCATAATGGGTATATTGGCGGCGATACCATCTTTGCCCTTGGTCGTACCTGATAAAGGCATTGGCGTCAGCTCAAGTACCCAAGGAACTTCTTTGTTGTCGCCAGAGTTTAGAGCACTGCCATGTGTGGGTGCATCAGTATGCGCTTCTGACGCTGCCGCACCATGTACATGCGGCGCTGGTGTAGACTCTTGCATGGCAGCATGTTGGCTGTGGTCAATTGATACGGGAACAGGTGCAACGCCCCACTTACCTGCAGGAAACTGGCTCCATGCCTGCACCACTCTCTCACCCCATACACCTGCCCATGCCATACCTGATATACAGAAAAACAGTAGCAGCACAGATATCCAACTGCCCAATGTCGCATGAATCGTACGGATAAAAGAGCGTTTTTTCTTATTGGCTGCCCTTTCATTAGGTATCAGCATCGCTTTGATGGATTTACGTTTTTGCCACCACAGATACCAACCAGACAAAATCATCAAAATAGTCAATGATGCCGCCGTTTCTAACAGATAATCACCGACTTTACCAATCAGCAAATCACTGTGAATATCGTTAAACGTACTATAAAGACCGCTACTGGTAGGCGCACTTTGGACGATATCAGCCGTATAGGGATTGACTGCCACCATATTGCTTTGATCATCTGATTTTATCTGAAATAAAGCCACTGTATCGGTATCACGAGGAGCGATATATTTAACCAGTGTGCTATCAGGCAAGGTGCTCAGCGCGTTCTTTGCTTGAGTAGAAACAGGTGATTGAACTGTAGGCTCTGGCACGACAACCGTTAAGCGGTCGTTGTCACGTCCTACTGTGTTGGACATAAACAGCATACCGAGCGCCGTTATCGCTAAGACAATTAAAAAGGGAGCAACAAAAATACCTGTATAAAAATGCCAACGCCACACTGTGAAATAGCGTTGGTTGTTGGAGGATTGGTTGGAGGGTGTGTCCATAAATGTGACCTTAAACAATCTTTGGTTGCTCAATAAACAACGTAAACCTATCGATAATAGTAATACATCTGCTTGCAAGACCAATTTTAAAGAGTCTCGAAACGAGCTAGAATAAAGCCGTACAGTGACGTCGATACAGCGATGTAAAAGTTCTACTGTAAATAATTGTATTCAGAATGCTGCTGCATAATACGAGAAAAGCCTGACAAAAACCATCGTTTAAAATACATCGGTCAAAACAGTAAGTCTGCGTGGCTCTATTCGCAATACTGCTTCATTTGCCATACTGCGCCTCTACCTTTTTAAGTTCTGCAAATACTTCTCAAAACTGTCTCGTTGTAATTTTTTAATGATAATAATTATCATTAGTGTTATTATTAGCGTCGTTGTAAATTTGTTTTAACTGTCACAAATAACATTTAATCATTTTAGTCCAAGAGGAAATCTGATGCGGTCTCATCTAACCACTAACGTCATTCGCAAAAAATATCTCACCACAGCAGTACAAATTGGCCTGATCATGGGTATGAGTCACGCCGCTTACGCTGTAGAGCCGACAAACAACACTGAAAACGATGAGGCTGCTACACCATCAGCCACCTTGGATGCTATCACCGTCTACTCAGATGGCTATCGTAGTACTGGCACCAAAACTGCATTGGACCCAAACGACGCACCAATGAGCTATACCAGAATCGATCAAGACCTGTTGCAAAAGCGTCAGGCAGACAGCGTCAATGCTGCATTACGTTATGAGCCAGGCGTAAGCTCTGAAAGCCGCGGTACGGTATCTGTCTTTGATGAGTACAATATCCGCGGATTTAAAACCTATTCAAACTTTTATGACGGACTAAGACTGCCCTACGATGGCGCTTGGAACCTAATGCCACAAGTCGATGTCTATGCGACTGAAGCGGTCGAAGTCGTGAAAGGACCCGCCTCTTCCCTTTATGGCTATGCAGCACCCGGCGGTATGGTGAATCAAATAGCCAAAGCCCCTAAGAGCACTCCAGAAAATGAAGTACAGCTACGACTTGGCAATCAAAACCTAAAAGAAGTGGCCGTCGATAGTACAGGGCCTATCACAGACACCTTAAACTATCGCCTAGTCGCGCTAAAACGCCAAAAAGATGGTCAAATGCAAACCACAGAAGAAGAGCGATTGCTGATTAATCCGTCCCTTGAATGGCAGGCAACTGATGATGTCTCGGTACTTGCCAATCTGTTTTATCAAGATGATCCAGAGATGGTACCATCTACCCCATTGCCTGCTGTCGGCACTGTCTACAAGGCAAGCTATGGCAAGCTCGACAGTGATGCCTATGCAGGCGATGAATGGAATAAATTTAGTAAAGAAGTATTTATGCCAAGCGTTACTGTGAACTGGGATATCAATGACCAGTTAACTTTTAAACATATCATGCGCTATACCGATGCCGAGGCGCAACAACGCAATATGTATAACAGTGGAGGGTTTGTAGAGGGCAGTGACACGATTCTCAATCGCGTGGCTTATACTACGGATGAGAGCATGAATAACTGGACCACGGACAACCAGCTTGCCTATAAATTCAATACAGCTAACACCTCACACAATCTACTGTTCGGTGTTGAGTATCAAGAGACAGATAGCAGCGCGACTTACTATGATGCTGGCGCAGATGGCACGCCAAACCTTGATTTATCTAATCCAGATTATTCACAAATCAATGCTGATACTCTGCCATTAGATGCTTATCGTCAAGAGGAAGATATCGAACAAAGTCAGCTTGGTTTTTATGTACAAGATGAAATGAAGTGGAAAGACTGGACGGTAGTGGCAGGCTTACGTCACGATGATTTTGACAGTATCACTGATCAAACCAAAGCCACTGGAGGCGTCATCTATAGCGATAAGAAAATTGATAATGATGCATCAGAAACCAGTGGACGTTTCGCTGCCATTTATGACTTTGGTAATGGTTTCTCCCCTTATGCCAGCTACTCGCAGTCGTTCCAGCCTGTGGTCGGTAGTAACTTTATTACCAATGAACCATTTAAGCCAACCACTGCCGATCAACTAGAAGCTGGGGTGAAGTACTTGTCAAAAGATCGTGCCACTCAAGGAACGCTTGCCGTATTTGATATCACACAAAAAAACGTCGTAGTAGCGGATGAAATCAACTACAGAAGCCAAACGCAAACTGGTGAAATTGAATCAAAAGGCTTTGAGATATCAGGCAGTCGTATGCTCAATGATTGGGTAGATCTCGCTGCAAGCTATAGCTATACCGATGCTGAGATCACAGAAGATGAGTTCAATCCTGATGTAGTCGGTAACACCCCTGCCCAAACTGCTAAACACAAAGCCACGCTATGGGCAGACTACTATGCTACGGACAAACTCACTCTTAATGCTGGCATTCGCTACGAAGACGGCATGCAGATTGACAAGCAAAACTCTGATGACTTACCCAGTGTGACGCTGGTAGATGTCGGCGGCAGCTATCAAATAAACCCAATGCTCGCGGTGGGCGCTAGTATCAACAATCTGTTCGATAAGACCTATGTTGGTGCTTGTTACGACATCAATAACTGCTGGATGGGACCTGAACGTCAAATGTCCGTCAGCCTAAAAGCCAATTTTTAATAAATACTACAGACAGCGGGTTGGTTCTATTAGTAAGCTAACCCGTTGTTAGAAGGAAAGCACAATATGGCAAAACCTACTCCAAGAGTACTAGAAGTTATTGGCACTAGATACATTACGCCAAATATGTGCCGTGTCACGCTTGGCGGTGCTGACATGGTTGATTTTCCTATCGATCAAGAAAGTGCTTATATCAAACTGATGTTCCCTCAAGATGCAGATAGTCGCCCACTGATGCGTACTTATACGGTGAGCGTGCAACGTGATGACGCAATAGATGTTGATTTTGCTTTACATGAGACGGAAGGACCTGCATCGGCATGGGCACGAAATGCGCAAGTCGGCGATCAAATTCTGATAGGTGGTCCAGGGCCAAAAAAGCTCATTAACGATGAAGCAGATTGGTTTTTATTAGTCGGTGATATGACCGCGCTACCAGCGATTACGGTCAACTTAGCCCAGTTGCCTACTGAGGCTCATGGTTACGCAGTACTTGAATTGACGACTGAGGCAGATCGTCAGACGCTCAAAAAACCAGAGAACGTCGAGATACATTGGGTGATTAATGCGCATCCAAATGCAGACGATAGCCCTTTACTGGACTGTGTTAAATCATTGAACTGGCTCGATGGTCAACCTGCCGTTTGGGCTGCGTGTGAATTTCATAGTATGCGCGCACTGCGCCAGTACTTCAAAGTTGAGTGCGCAATACCAAAGACGCATTTATATGTTTCTAGCTACTGGAAAGTCGATAGCACAGAAGATCAGCATAAAATCGTCAAAAGTCAGGATGCGCAAACGGAAGATCAGTAAATACGTATTTCAAAGCAAAAAAGGAGGGGCTAAGATTAGCCCCTCCTTTTTTATAGCCTACTGTTTATCACAATTCAGCGGTCTTCATATTACCTTCTTTAACCCGACTAATCGTCACCCCAGTGAACCCGAATAGTAGCGTCAATAGCAATGACAAATAACAGAAGAACGCATAAGGCAAGTAGTCTAATACCGGCACCCCTAGCGCCTGACTGATAAACACCCCGCACACACTCCAAGGCACCAATGGATTAATCACCGTCCCCGCATCCTCAATCGTCCGAGACAAATTCTTTGGATGTAATTGTAGACGCTCAAACGTCGACCGAAATGCCGTACCTGATAATAGAATACTCAAGTACTGCTCACCGATTAGCACGTTAATGCTTAGTGCCGACATCGCTGCCGCAAATATCGCTCGTCCTGATGTTGTCAATGTGTCTTTAATACCAGATAGCAGTGCAGGCAGAATCCCCAGTGCCGTCAATAGACCACCTAAGCTTAATGCCAGTATCACAATCGCCTGCGTAAAGAACATACTCTGTACACCGCCGCGCGACAGCATACCACCTACCTCACCTAGCTCTAATGACTCAGCAGGGGCATAGCCTGCAAACAGATAACCACCCAATTGTCCAAAGCTTGGTGAACTGTGTACATAAGTAATGATAAGTGCCACTGCTATAGTACAGATAATCGTATAAATCGCATTAACCCGAAACAGTGCCAATCCGACTAATACCACAAAGGGTAATACCGAATACCCATGTACCAACCCACTGTCTATCAGTTGTCCTTGCAATATAGTCACTTGACTCAGATCAGCACTGGTCGTCTGTCCTGAGAACATCCAAAACAGTATCACCGTCAGTATCCACGCAGGGACTGTCGTATACATCATATTACGAATGTGCTCAAACAGATCGATACCAACGACAGAGGACGCAATCGTACAAGTATCAGACAATGGCGACATCTTATCACCGAAGAACGCGCCTGATACTACCGCTCCTGCTGCTATCGCCACATTGGCATCAAAGGCATTACTCATCCCAATAAAGGCCACACCCAAGGTAGCTGCAGTCGTCAAACTACTGCCCAAGGCAATACCAATAATGGACGTCAAGATAAAGGCAGAGATATAGTAGTACTCAGGTGAGATAAGCTGAAAACCTACATACATCAGTGTAGGAATCGCCCCTGACATCATCAAAGCCGCAACCATCAGTCCAATAAAGAAGAATAGGTAGATGGCACCGATACCACGCATGACACCTGAGGCCATTTGCGCTTGCATGTCATCAAAGCTGAGTCCTTTATATATACCAATAGCCAGTAGTACACAGATGGCCAATATAAGAGACAAATGCGGCACCCAGCCAAAGCCGATCATGGTGATACCCATGATACCGATGACGATGGCGGATATGATAAAGGCGAGCTTGGCACTGATTAATGTGAGGGGTTTTGGTGGCATGACACATCCTTAAAATGCCAGTAAATACTGGCACTAAATTGGGTTTGATTTTAATTTTAATGGTAGAAGTACGGTTAAAGTGATTTGCTAATGAAGCAACTTATTACTTACCCAGTAAGTCATCGGTCTTAGCTGCCATGACAAAATCATTGCGATGCAAACCCTTGATACTATGCGACCACCAAGTGACCGTAGCCTTACCCCACTCTACCAATATACCCGGATGATGTCCTTCTGCTTCAGCGATTTCTGCCAGTTGATTGGCAAATGCCATTGCTGAGACGAAGTTTTTAAATTTGTACTGACGCTGCAATTGCTGAATACCATCCACCTCAATTAGTGACCAATCAGGAATTTGCGGTAATAATTCTTTTGCTTCGGCTTCATCGACTTTCGGTGCGCCAATGCGGCAAGCTTCGCAGCTGTTTTGTGATAACGCTGTCATAATAAAATCCTTTTATAGTGGCTGTTTTCGATGTCAGTTTTTAATGGTTGTTTTGATAGCTAGTTTCTAATACTCGTACGTTCATGTTGATATAGCTGTATTGCTATCTCAATACTTTGTACTGAAGTGATGATTTTCACGTTTAATTTTGAATTGACGTTTTTAACGAGTTTTTTCTGGATAGGTCGGTTCAAATAGTCCAAGCGACATAGCTTTTTTGACCGTACCCATAATGTCACTATTGACTATATCAAATAAGGTATCTAATTCATCAATGACATAGTAGATCGGCTGTATCTGATCAATACGATAAGGCGTACGCAACACATCAAGCAAATCAAACGCTCGATGTTCAGGTTGCGGTTTAGGCTGATGCTGTGTTGTATATTGAAGGTTTGATTGCTCTTGTGCTGTATGATCAAGTGCGTAGATCGTTTCAGAAGGTGAGCTCAATATACCGCCGCCATAGATTCTACGATTTTCTACGCGACTGCCGACCAATCCAAACTCAATAGTGAACCAATACAGTCGTGCTAAAAACCAGCGTTCTTCTTTGGTCGCACTCAAACCAAGCTTGCCATACGTCTCATTAAAAGCCGCAAACGCAGGATGGGTCAATAGCGGACAATGCCCAACGATTTCATGGAAAATATCAGGCTCTTCAATATAGTCCATATCATCGAATCGACGAATAAAGGTCGCCACAGGAAAGGACTTATTGGCCAGCAATTTAAAAAATTTACCAAAGCTGATTAATGCAGGGACAGCGGCGGTCTGCCAACCTGTGGTCGCTTGTAATACCTCATCGATATCATGCAGCTGCGGGATATGCGTCGTCGGTAAATTTAACTTAGTCAAACCTTCTAGATATGCAGTACACGCACGATTGGGCGTTTGCTCTGCTTGACGCGCCAATAATGCTTGCCACATTGCGTTTTCATCATCAGTATAATGAATATGACCGTTTGCATCAGGTTGATGGGAGATGTAAGGCTGTTTTTTATCGGTCGCATTGTGATGAGTAGATTCATCGTTGCCCTGCTGATTGGCTACAGAGCTATTGGCACCGATGGCTATATTAGGAGAATCTATCTGTGAGAGGCGTTCCATGCCTGTGTTCCTTTTATCGCAATGAGAGCATTATCTTTGCAGTCGTGCTGTTAGGTAATGCACTTATTAAGGACAATACAAAGTCCTTTTGTCTTGTCCATTTGTTAGATGTGGTTTAGGCATTAAATGGTTTTATAGCGTTTCAGTCTCTGGCTGACCGACCGTGCCGCGACGTACTTGGTCGCGCTCTATCGATTCAAACAATGCTTTAAAGTTACCTTCACCAAAACCGTCTGCGTAATCGCCTTTACGCTGAATGAACTCAAAGAACACTGGGCTACCCAAAATGGTTTCAGAGAAAATCTGTAGTAGCAGACGCGGTGCACCGCCTTCTGTCGTGCCATCTAATAAGATACCGCGCATCTGCAATTCAGCCACATTTTCACCATGGTTCGGTAAGCGCTCGCTCAGCATTTCATAATAAGCGGCATTTGGTGCAGTCATCAACGGCATACCAGCCGCTTTTAGCTTATCGATACTGGCAAACAAGTCATCACTGGCCAGAGCAATGTGCTGAATACCTTCACCATTAAAGTGCATTAGGTACTCTTCGATCTGTCCACCGCCTTGCTTGGCTTCTTCATTCAATGGAATACGGATTTTGCCATCAGGTGCTGTCATGGCTTTACTGGTCAATCCTGTATACTCACCCTTAATATCAAAGAAACGGATTTCACGGAAATTAAAGATGCGCTCATAGAACTTTGCCCAGTACGCCATGCGCCCACGATAGACGTTGTGCGTTAAATGGTCGATGACTTTGAAGCCATAGCCGACAGGGTTTCTATCGATATCCGCAAAGAACTCAAAGTCGACATCATAGATAGATTCGCCATCTTTATAACGGTCAATCAAATAGATTAATGAGCCGCCAATGCCTTTGATAGCAGGCAACCTAAGCTCCATCACCCCAGTTGGCACGTCTACTGGCTGTGCGCCCATTTCAACCGCACGCTCATACGCTTTTTTGGCATCTTTTACCCGAAAGCCCATGCTACAAGCACCTGCGCCATGCTCTTCAACGAAGTAACTGGCTTGGCTTTTTGGCTCGCGGTTTAGGATAAGGTTGATATCACCTTGGCGATATAGCGCAACGTCTTTCGAACGGTGATTGGCGACATGGGCAAAACCAAGCTGCTTAAACAATGCGTCGACTGCATCAGGCTGCGGAGAGGCGAACTCGACAAAATCAAATCCATTTAGTCCCATTGGGTTGTCAAATAAATCTGCCATTGTAATTATCCTTAATTTCAATTGGTAATAGAAAATCGATGAGTAGTAAAAGTCGATTAATAGTAAAAGTCCATAAAACGATTGATAATCAATCTTTATTGTTGACGTTGTATTTATATTAGATTAGCTTTATTTATAAGACTAATTGTTTTTTATGATTTATTTATCAGGTTTACTTATGAATATCAGCATTCGCCAATTGATCGCCTTTATCAAAGTCGCTGACAACGGCAGTTTTACTCGTGCCAGCGAACAGATGTATTTGACTCAATCTGCTGTCAGCGGATTGATTAAAGAATTAGAATCTGGCCTCGGTATCGTGCTGTTTGATCGTACCACTCGTCAGTTGTCTTTGTCAGCAGTCGGACGGCATCTACTCCCACAAGCGCGGCGGATCTTGAACGAGATGCAGCTATTTGAAAATGAAGCGAGTAGCTTGACCAGCTTAGCCCAAGGTCAGGTGCGCTTGGCTGTTTCTCAGTTCGCGGCGTCCTCCCTACCTGCAGTCATCGCCCAGTTCGCCAAAGAATATCCAAATATCGGCGTTTCACTATTGGACTGTTCAGCAGAGAATTTGCTCAAGCATATTCAGGATATCGAAGTCGATTTAGGGGTGGGTACTGAGCTTGGTTTTATAGAAACTGAAGATGATATCAGGGCTGACTTGTTATATCAGCTACCATTTTGTGTGGTTATGCCAGACAGCCATCCGTTAGCAAAAAGAGACGAAATTACTTGGCAAGATTTATTAGAAACGCCGCTGATTACCTTACAAGGTCCGTTCCTTGAGCAAGTAACCGCAGAGCTCGATGATTCTATCTCCGCTCACGTTCAACAGGCCCGCTACAAGGTGAACTTTATGTCCACCGCGCTTGAGATGACGCGCCAAGGTTTTGGCATTACCTTATGCCTACCCTACATGCCTGAGGTGATTGACTGGGTCAGTGCGAATGGTCTACTGATGCGCCCGCTCACACAACCGGTCAAAATGCGGCAGTTCTTTATCTATCAGCGTGCCTCACGGGCGCTGTCTCCGGCGACGATTGCCTTTAAACAGTTTCTGCAAACGTATTTTGCGACTCATTATAACGACCTACATCACTCTGAATCATCGTCTACCAAATGATGTATATCGGCTCAAATGCGCTTGATAGATGGATAAACAATCTATTTGGCTATTTATTTTATTAATTGCCTCATATAACTCACTCTCGTGTTGAGTTCAGCCGCGATTTGCTCTATGATTTTCGGCTGCTCGATTTATATTTTTATAAGGAAATGGCATGTTTGAACGTATCGATTATTACGCTGGTGATCCAATTTTAGGTCTTATGGAAAAATACTCAGCAGATAGCAATCCTAACAAGGTCAATTTAGGCATTGGTATTTATTATGATAAGAATGGCGTATTGCCTGTACTCGACTGTGTAAAAACAGCCGAAGAGCGTATTGCTGATCCTATCGCACCGCGTCCATACCTGCCAATGGCAGGCCTACCAGGCCACCGCAAAGGCTGTCAGGAATTACTATTTGGTAAAGACGCTCAGATTTTAAAAGACGGCTTGGTCGCTACTATCGCCACCATCGGTGGTTCTGGCGCGCTAAAAGTTGGTGCTGAATTTATTCATGACTGGTTCCCACAAGCTAAGTGCTATGTGAGCGATCCGACATGGGGCAACCATATTGCTATCTTTGAAGGCTCTGATGTAGAAGTCGGTAAATACCCGTACTACGACAAAGCCAACAGCAGCATCAAATTTGATGAAATGATTGCGTTTTTTGAGACATTAAACAAAAATGACGTTATTTTGCTACACCCATGCTGCCATAACCCAACCGGTATGGATTTGACTCAAGCGCAATGGGACACTGTACTCAACGTCGTGAAGGCGCGTGAGCTGATTCCATTCATGGACATCGCTTATCAAGGGTTTGGCGAAGACATGGACAGCGACGCTTACGCTATTCGTAAAGCAGTTGAGATGGGCCTCCCATTGTTTGTTAGCAACTCATTCTCTAAAAACTTGTCGCTATACGGCGAGCGCGTCGGCGGCCTATCAGTCGTCTGCCCAACCGTAGACGAAACCGAGCGCGTATTCGGTCAGCTAAACGCAACCGTACGCCGTATCTACTCAAGCCCGCCGTCACATGGTGGACGTGTGGTCGATATTGTCATGAATGATGAAGCACTACATGAGCAGTGGGTTGGCGAAGTTTATGCGATGCGCGACCGTATCAAAGCCATGCGCCTAAAGCTAAAATCAGTATTAGAGGCCAAAATCCCTAACCGTAACTTTGACTACATTACTCGTCAAAACGGTATGTTTAGCTTCACAGGTCTCACACCTGAGCAAGTTGAGCGCCTACAAAGCGAGTTTGGTGTTTATATGGTCTCTAACTCACGTATGTGTGTGGCTGGCCTGAACACCAGTAACATCGACTATGTAGCAAATGCCATGGCAGATGTCCTAAAAGACTGATTGAGCCAACTTACTTAATAGGTTACTTGATATGTAACTTGACAAAATATAGACGTGAATAGAAGAGGCTGAGCGATTGCTCGGCCTTTTTTTGTGCATGGCATTTAATCAAAACCATCTAGTCAGAACCGTTTAGCTAAAACCCTTTAGTCAAACAACGGCAACAACTTTTCAAAGCAGCCTTTTCACAAAAGACGTTGCAGAAAAAACTTGCAATCCATATATCAATAAATTACATTATACGTAAGTGATTAATTATAACGTAATTCGTAATTTATATTAGCAAGGAGCAAATCATGTCAACGACTGACAGCACCCTCACCTCTTTTATTGATATCGCTGCTGACTCTGACTTTTCTATTCACAATCTCCCTTATGGCATCTTTAGTGAAACCAAAGACGCTGCTAGTGATAGCAAGCGCCGTGCAGGCGTTGCCATCGGTGAGCATGTACTGGATCTATCTGTACTCGAAGCCGAAGGATTATTAAGTTTGAACGGTGGTCCGTATTTTGACCAGTCCACTCTAAATGCTTTTATTGATTCTGGTCGAGACAATTGGACGCAAGCACGTACGACGATTCAGACACTGCTGTCTAGCGACAATGACACCCTACGTGACAATGCAGACTTACAGAACAAAGTCCTGTTTAAGCAAGCAGACGTCACCATGCATTTGCCAGTGCAAGTACCGGGCTTTACCGATTTTTACTCATCGAAAGAGCACGCGACCAACGTCGGCACCATGTTCCGCGATCCAAACAACGCCCTGCTACCTAATTGGACCGAAATGCCTGTCGGCTATAACGGACGCGCCAGCACCGTCATCGTCAGTGGAACTGATATCGTGCGTCCATCCGGTCAGCTAAAGCCTAGCCCTGACGACCGCCCTATCTTCTCTGCCTGTAAGCGCTTGGATTTTGAGCTAGAGACCGCATTTGTCGTTGGTAAAGGCAATCATATCGGTCAGCCAATCGCCGTAGATGATGCCGCTGATCATATTTTTGGCATGGTGTTGCTCAATGACTGGTCAGCACGAGATATCCAAAAATGGGAATACGTGCCTTTAGGTCCATTTAATGCTAAGACCTTTGCCTCCGAGGTTTCTCCTTGGATTGTCACCATGGATGCGTTGGCTCCGTTCAAAACAGCTTGTCCAACACAAGAACCCAAGCCACTCGCTTATTTAAATGAAAAATCGAGCGACAACAGCTTTGACATCAATCTATCGGTTGAATTACTACCTAAAAATGCGGAAACAGCGACCATCATTTGTGAGACCAACTTCAAATACATGTATTGGTCAATGGCACAGCAGCTTACCCACCACACCATCACTGGCTGCAAAGTTGAAGTCGGTGACATGATGGGTTCAGGCACGATTTCAGGACCAACGCCTGATTCTTATGGCTCGATGCTAGAGATTGCTTGGAATGCTACCAAACCAGTCACGCTTGAAGGTGGCGAAACACGCAGCTTTATCGAAGATGGTGACACAGTCATTATGAAAGGCTATAGCGAAAAAGACGGCATCCGTGTTGGCTTTGGTGAAGTACGCGGCAAGGTATTACCAGCACTGAGCTTTGATTTTGATAAATAGTATTTAAGAAATAACATAGATAGAGAAATAGCAAAATAGGCGTGAAAACTCTCATGCAGGCTGATAGGAAGACAAATGCATTCACCTACTCATCGTTATGTGAATACAGCCAAATGAGTGACGCGCCTTATCAAAAGGAGTTTGATATGAGCTTTCAAATTGAGAAAATCCATCATGTGGCTTATCGCTGCAAAGATGCCAAAGAAACCGTCGAATGGTATAAAAAGAATCTAAATATGGATTTTATTCTGGCATTCGCAGAAGATCATGTGCCTTCGACCAAAGCCTTTGACCCTTATATGCACGTCTTTTTGGACGCTGGTAATGGAAATGTCTTAGCGTTTTTTGAAGTACCCAATCAACCTGAGATGGGCTTTGATCCTAATACCCCAAGCTGGGTGCAGCATTTGGCGCTAAAGGTTAAGGACCGTGACGAGCTTATTGTTGCCAAAGAGCATTTAGAAAATGCAGGCATTGATGTCATTGGCGTGACCAATCACGGTATATTCCACTCGATTTACTTCTTTGATCCCAACGGTCATCGTCTAGAGCTGACCTATGACGATCCAACTTCAGAAGACAAAGTATCGATGATTACAGATGCCATTAAGCAAGACATGTTAGATGAATGGTCTCGTACCAAACGCGCACCAGCACACACGCAGTTTTTGCATAGTGATGAGTTGGCTGAAGCACGCGAGGCTGCTCCTGTCGGCGAGTAACTCTCCTGTCATTCTGTTTACTACCTTTTTACATGATCAGTTAATCATCACTTTAATCATAGAAGTGCTAATTGACGACATACCCTAGGTATCAATAAATAGCGAACCCTATCTAACCATCATGAAAGGATTCTATGATGAAAATAAGAACCCCTCTAGGAATACTCTTAGCCGCCTCAATTTCGATAACTGGCTGCTCCAATAACGACCAAGCAGCAGGCGCGTCTACAGATGCAGGTAAAGTGACAACGTTGCGGTTCTCGCATTTCATGACTGCCACTGACAATATAAATACCGAAGCGTTAGAGCCATGGGCAAAGAAAATTGAAGCAGATTCAAAAGGTCGCTTAAAGATTGAGATCTACCCTTCTGCAACGCTCAGCAAACCAGGTGCTACCTATGACGCTACGGCGAAAGGTAGTGTGGATATTGGTATGCAAGCGCAAGGATATACAGCAGGACGTTTTCCTTTAACGCAAATTGTAGAGTTGCCAGGTATCACAAATACCGCACAGCAGCAGAGCTGTATACTTCATAAGCTATATGATGATGGTGTCATTAAAGATGAGTATGAAGACACGCATTTGCTCGCTTTGATAGGGACTGGACAAGGCGCGCTTCATACGGTTGATAAGCCGATTCGCACGCCAGCTGATATGAAAGGTCTCCGTATTCGCCAACCTTCTGCGGTTGCTAGCCACATTATCGAAGCCACTGGTGCTGCACCTGTTGGCATGCCTGCCAGTGATACCTATACCTCTCTGCAGCGCGGTGTCATTGACGGGCTCAGCTTTACTTGGCAACCCATTCAAGCGTTTCGCCTTGATGAGCTGATCAATACGCACACCAACATTCCTTTTTATAATTCCACCTTTGTGATTAGCATGAACAAAGAGAAATACAACAGCTTGCCTGATGACCTCAAAAAAGTGATTGATGATAATTCTGGCGCAGAGCTGGCAGCGCATATCTCTAAAGTATTTGACGTCAGCAATGCCAAAGCAATGGCCGCTGCCAAAGAAAAAGGCGATATTATGATTGATATTCCTGATCCACTCAACGACCCAGATTGGAGAGGCCCATTAATGGAGGGCTCTCAGCATTACCTAGATGAAGTAAATGCAACTGGTCTAGACGCTGATAACGTATACGAAAAAGCAAAAGCGGCCAGTAGCGCCTGTATGGTTTAAAGGATGAATTGAAGGCACGCCCTAGCTTATAGCACCACATACTGACTAGGCAATTTGATAACGCTGTGCTATCGCCAGTATTTGCTTAACCACGTTATGTTGCTCGCTCATCGGTAACTGCTCTGTTGTTCCAATGATAGTGATAGCATATTCTAGCGGTAAATCTTCACTATCAGTTTTTTCACTACTCGTGGATGGTTTAGTAGCACTATTGGCAAGCTGTGGCAATATAACAGGAATCGTAATGGCGTTAATCCCCATAAGCATATCGCCCGTCACTGTCGCATAGCCTTGAGTACGAATTTTGGCCTGTAGCTGGGTAAAGTGCTGCCACTTCTCGGCCATATCTGCGGCGGTATTACTCGTATGCCATTCAGCTGTGACCAATGGCTGAATGACGGCATCAGGTTGATAACTGGCAAATAACTGCCCTGTGGCCGATGTCGTCAGAGGCATACGTGAGCCGATGCGAGTAATGATACTAATCGGACTGTCTGGCTCAACGGACTGAATAATAATAGGGCCTTCGCTAAACCATTTGGCAATTTGCACACCGCAATTTAAGGTGTCTTTGATTTCATCAGCCACTTGCGTGAGACGTGCCAAAAGATTGTTTTGGTTGAGTCCAGTATGTCCTAGTGATGCCAATGCATTGACTCTATCGCCAAGCCCATAGCGCCCATCATCAAGCTTACGCGCGTAGTTTTTGCGGATGAGGCTGACCAAGTAACGATGGGATTTTGCTGGATGCATTTGCATGGCTTCAGCGATATCTTTTAACATCATAGGCTCATTGCGGTCGATCAGCACATCGAGTATCGACAGCCCAATCTCAAGCGACTGAACCCCACTTTGGTTTTTACTGCTGATAGAACTGTCTACAAGGGTTTTGTCTGCTGGCATGATTTGCTCGATTCTGGTGTGCTTGGTTATTTTTAATGATGGTTTGCTTGTTAGTGGTTTGTTCAATAAGGGTTTACCCGATCAAATATCACTAAGATACAGCCCCTACTTCATAATATTTATCTTTATAAAAACACATCAATATAAGGACATGAATCATGATGACACTTTATGGCTACTTTCGTAGTAGCACGTCTTACCGTACTCGTATCGCTATGAACCTAAAAGGCTTAGATTACGATGATATCACGATCAATCTGGCACAGGATGAACAGTTAGAATATGCTTTCAAAGCGATTAATCCGCAAGGACTGGTGCCTGTCCTACAGACTGACGATTTACTATTATATCAAAGTCCAGCTATCTTGGAGTGGTTAGAAGAGGTCTACCCTGAGCATCCATTATTACCTAACGATGCTGCTGGGCGTATGCAGGTACGCGCGCTGAGCGCCATGATTGGTTGCGACATCCACCCAATTAATAATCGCCGCATTTTACAGTACCTACGCAATGAGCTGTCAGTAGACGAGAAAGATGTGATTGCATGGTGCAATCGCTGGATCAGTGAAGGTTTTGCCGCTTTAGAGACACGTTTGGCAGCGGATAACAATCGCGGACAGTTCTGCTATGGGGACAGTCCTACTCTCGCAGATTGTTATTTGATTCCGCAAGTCTCTTCTGCTCGCCGCTTCAAAGTAGATTTGAGCGCTTATCCCAATATCGTCGCCATTGATACTCATTGCCGTACACTAAAGGCATTTGCAGATGCCGATCCTATGATGCAACCTGATGCGCCGAAGCGTGAAGCGTGAAGCGTGAAGCGTGAAGCCTAATTTAAGACAGTTTTTATAGGATACCTATCTTTATAGAATATTTATCTTCTCAGCCAAATATTAAGTGACTTAAAATTAACACTTAATATTTGGTCTAGCTTTATTCTTCACACCTTCATATTTTCGCAGCTTAATCTCTAACTTTATCGCTTAACTTTGCCTCATTGATTACTATTTATTCAATTTTTACAATATAATTTTTAATATATTCATATTAACGGTTGTATGGTGGGCAGCTGTTGGTTATTCTTTATATAAGCATTTGTCATCTCTCAAATTTGTACTTTATCAGCTATAGAAAAAAGTACTGTCTTATTCATCACAATAAGGTTGAACAATATGAATGATATATCCTCAGCAAAGATAACCACCCTACCATCGGATGCAGCAAACAAGATTTATGCATCAGCAATCATGTTCAGAGATGAAACAGAAAGCGCTAGAAAAATTGCACCCGTGGTGGCCAATAAACTTTCAGAATTTGCATTATTTAGAATGGGGCTGCCTAAATCGTTAGGAGGATGGGCAGGCAATCCAGTAGAAACGCTAAAAACTTATGAGACGTTGGCCAGTGCTGAGGCCTCCGTTGCTTGGATCGTTTGGAACAACCATTTGGCCTGTACATTCGGTCGATTTTTGGACGAGTCCAGTATGAAAGAAGTATATAGCGACCCCTCTCATATTTATGCCAATTCCGCACGGCCTGAAGGCGTGGCACAAACAGTAGATAATGGATATAGGGTATCAGGACAATGGACACTCGTCTCTGGATGCCAATTGGCTGACTGGTTTGTGCTCCGTTGTCTCGTTATCTCCGAAGGCTCTCCTACGACCCTTGGCCCAGGTGCAAACTTAAAGCTATTTTTTATTCCCAAGAAAGATGTAAAAATCATTGATACGTGGGATGTGGGCGGCCTAAATGGCACAGGTAGCCACGATATCGTTGTTAAAGACGCTTTTGTCAAAGAGGCTTATGCAGTTGACTTTGATAGTCCTGTGGCTGTCGATACTGCCTACAGTCGACTGCCTATTGGTTGTATCAATGCTGCTGGCTGTGCAGCTATGGCGCTAGGCGTATTAAAAGCCGCTATGGATGACTTAGTTGATATGTGCCTTGAGAGAGTAACGCCTGGTAAGAGTCCAGATCTACGCGACCGTGCAACGGTACAAGCTACCATTGCTAAGAGCAAAACAATACTGGCATCAAAACGCGCCCAACTGCATCATAGTGTCGAGGTACTATGGGAAGAGGCACAGCAGCAGAACACCTTTACTGATATACAGCTTGCAGATGTATGGGCAGCGTCTTGTGAAGGCGCAAGAGAAGCTCGTGACATGGTATCTGAAATTTACGCAGTCGCAGGCACAGCCTCCCTATATAAAAAGCATAAGATAGAAAGGGCGCATAGAGATATTCATGCGATTTTGCAGCATGGCATTATTCAACCTCACTGGATGAATCAAGCAGGTATGGCCTATGTTGGACTGAAACCGAATGGTGCAATGTTCAGAATATAGAAGCCCTTAATTATAAATAATAAGCGCTTGTGAGACACAATTTACAAGCGCTTATTTTGATTCATCGACATTATTGCTGCATCAATTGTTTATCTTTAAGCCGTAAAAAAGCAAAACATTAGATGTCTTGCTTTTTTATAGTCTACCGATAGCTACAATTGAGAGGTTTTGTTAGTCAAAATGGAAACCTGCACCCACTGCGCCGCCTACGTTTCCTTGAGTATCTGCCGAACCATTTACCTTAATGACCCAGCGACCGTCGTTAGATAATTTAGAGAAACCAATTGCTACAGCACTTTCTCCGTTATAGGTACCGACACCGCCACCAATCAGTGACTTACCTGCGATATAAGCCTGAGGCATTGCCGACATTGCCATCGCGGCTGAAATACCTGCGTTTGCATCGTCTTCTACTTCGTCGATTTTGTAGCCAAGATCGCTCATATTATTATTGAGTCGACTATCAAGCGCGCTAAGCTGACTATAGTTGACGGCGTCTGTCGCTTCGACACCATCGGCGACACCAGTCATACGTTGGTTACCAGCATATAGACCTTGAGACGTCATACTTGGCCCATCTTGCATACTGATGCCCTCACTATTGATAATCGTTGTCCCAACTGTGACACTATCAACGCTGATATTACCGTTTAGATCAAACTTAATACTACTGCCATCTGCTGTGGTGGTGATGTTATTGCCACCAGTAAAGCTTAGGACACTATCATCGCCAATTGGTTTGTTGATATTGGCACCACTGTCTGCGCCAAAATTGAGTCCAGCATTTAGCTTATCCGTATTGGTTCTGATATTCGTGGTATTGGTCGTGATATTGCTGATATTCGTAGCAATATTTGTCGTATTGGTCGCGATATTGGTTGTATTAGTGGTAATGCTCTCTGTGTTAATTTGCACATTTTCACTAATTTCAATCGTGCCTTGTCTGATAGAAGCAATCGCACCATCAATATTGCTTTCACCCGTTCCACCAATGTCGCTGTTGGTGAAAGTACCATCTTCGGCATTGTAAACAGTGTCACCACCGATAATACTACTGATACCAGCTCCTTGGGCGTAAAGCTGACCACCGTTTATGGCGTCCTGGCTTTCTGCCGAAACTTCCCCATTTTGAACGTTGGTAATTTTGGTATTAGCGGCATCAATACCACTTTTCGTGATGCTTAGGCCACCTGCAATGGTCAGTCCATCGTCATTCATGACCGTACCACCAGTGGTTACGCTATTCAAAGTAATATCTGGGTTCAAATCAAAGCTAATGTCATTAGCATTGGTAGGGATGGCTACAGCTTGTAGTGATGGACTACTATCGAAAGCAGCGACATCACTCACTGATTTCCTAGATACCTTGATATTACCGTCTTTACTACTGAGGTCGACGGCATCTCCTTGTTTTACCATCGTAGCGATATCACCTTGAGCGGTGATGCCCCAACCTTGATCCAAGGCAATGGCGACATCTTTTAACTGCCCAACATTGACAGCATCCGTATTTAGCACACCTTCCCCAACGTTGCGAATGGTGTTGCCTCCATTATCTAGACCACGGCTACTCAATGAGACCTGCGAAACCATTCTATTCACGCCACTTCCAACGAAGGTAAAGCCTGCATCGCTCATGATGCTATTGCCTATCTGTATACTGCCATCATCTCCGAGGTCTAACTGATTATTCAGTTTCACTTGGACGCCAGTCGCAGAAGCGACAGTAGACAGATTGTTATCTCCTGTGACATTGATGGTATCGCCTAGGGCAAATTGCTGATCATTGGCACTATTGCCGTCACCAATTTTGATACCTTTAGCAATTTCATCATTAGTCATAGTGAGCTGTGCAAAGTTTACAGCATCAGTTGGTGCAACGCCTTTATCAACTTTGATAATTCTATTATTACCATTATCAAGACCTTCGTTGCTTAACGTAATGGTCTGATTAGGACCATCAGTGATGGTGACGCCTGCATTGTTAAGCACCGTGCTTTCCATTCTCACGCTACCGTTTTTACCAAGCATGACATCTTCAGCCAATCTAACATTTAGATTGCCCTCTTCATCAGCGATCACACCGATATTGTTTTCAGTTACGTTGGTAGCACCTCCTTGGAGTGTCAACGTTTGACCTAACTTGCGATTGACGACAACGGTTGTATCGTCTCCTGTGAAGTTCAGTCCTAGATCCACTGTATTGTTGGTTGCATTTAATTGTCTAACATTGACAGCATCTGTATCTCCCTGACCATCATCTACATTGATGATTCTATTACCGCCATTATCAAGACCTTCACTACTCACACGAACTGTACTATTAGCAAAGCTTGCACTAGTGAAAGTGACATCTTCTTTTGTAGCGATTTTAATACCGCCATCCTCAGCATTAAGAACAATGTTATCTCCCGTTAGGAAATTAGCCGTATTATCCGTTTTATTGAGCGTTTTGACATCAACGCCATCTATTTGAGCAACAATGGTCTGCATGGCACTGTCCGCTTTTACCAGACTGGCTTTGCTATCAGCACTTAAATCAACAGCATAATCGGTCGTGTTAGTCGTCTCGTCTTTTTCACCTGCTGTTACTGTGACAGCTGCAGATCCTGCTGAAGCAGTCACACCATCCGCATTAACGGTATAGACATCTTGACCGTTACCACCTGTAGACTTTACAACGTCAGCCACGTTAGTACCTGCGGCGACCTCTGTTTTAGCGGCAGCAGAGGCACTGCTGAGCTGACTGACATTGACAGCGTCATTTGGGTCTTCACCGTTATCAACGTTGATAATCTTTTTGTTGGCAGCATTGATACCACCAGATCTGGTCATGCTTGGACCATTCAGAATAGTTAGACCATCACTGGTTAGAGCAGTACTAGGAATACCTAGTGGGCCATTTACTATAATACCTGCACCAGTAACCGCTGTACTGCCTAGCCAATTACCTGTCAAGACACCTAGGCTATTAACAGTTGTTACAGGACCTAAATTATAAGGAAGGCTACTACTACTTCCCATTTTGACACTTCCATTAGTGCCAAGGTCTACGTTTTCAGCTAACTTTACAGTTAGGGTATTATTACTAGCATCAGACTCTACCCCAATGTTGCCTGTAGTTAAAGCAGCAGTGGCCTCTGCACCACCTTTGATATTAAGTGTCTCACCAAGCTTACGATCCACGGGAGCTCCTCTATCACTCGCAAAGGTAATCTTGCTTTCTGATAAATCTTCAATAGATTGATTAGTAGCGTGTAGCTGACTACCATTGATAGCATCAGTACTGTCTGTATTGACTGCTCCAGCAGCAACGTGCTTGATCTGACGCTCATGTTCTACTGAACCAACAGATACTTGTGCTCCTTTATCACTTGTTACACCAGCGTAATTATAGATCTTGTTGCCGATAATAAGGTTCTTTTCCTCCGTAGCTTCACTAAGCGTAGTTGATCCTGCACCTAAAGCTACAGAACCGTCTCGACTTGCTGACGCCCCCACACCAAAAGCAGAGGATGCTGCACCTACTGAGCTTGAACGGACACCGACAGCAGTAGAAAGATTACCTTCGGACCGTGCTTTAACACCAACTGCTAAGGATGCAGCGCCCCCTGCTTCAGTATGCCCATATGGATTATTTGGATCCTCTATAAGATCACTACCAGTATATGCATTGAATAAGTCGTTAACACCATCAACATTTGCAGCAGCATCTAAATCATCACCACCAATAGCAATAGATGAATGTCCTTTTGAGACAACATTCGCGCCAATAGCAATAGACTGCTCGCCACTTGCTAACGTTTGTTGTCCAGATTCCGAGCTACCAATAGCAATAGTTTGACTGCCTGTCGCCTTTGCATTGCCACCCATTGCCATCGCATTGTAGCCTGTTGCACCATCATTATTTGCGTTACCAATAGCAGTTGAGTCAACACTATAATATTTGGTTTTATTGTCTTTAACTATGTTGACCAATCTGTATAGCTGCGAGCCATTAACTGCATCTTTACTCCCTGCTATCACAGCACCATTGGATACATTGGTGATTTTGTTATTACCATTGTTTAGGCCACTACTGCTCAAAATGACACTATTGGCTGGATTTATGGCTGTAATCTTAATGCCAGAATTATCGACTAAGGTATCGCCCGTTTTGAGACTGCCATCAGTCCCTAAGTCGACATTTTCATCAAGCTTTATCGTTAGCGCTTTATCACGCCTATTGGCAGTCACGCTGATATTTTTGGTATTGGGATCGCCAATGACCGTCTCTCCACCCTGCACCGTTAGTGTTTGATGAAAGAATGAGTTGGTATGTATTCTAGGTGTTGGGTCGTCTCCAACAAAGTAAGTACCCAATGCATTTGCCTGCATGCCAAAGCCAGCAGCTAGTAGCCCAAGCGCTATAGTGCTCAGACGTAACGTATGGATAACAGACAGGTTAGACGTTGTGTTAATGGTAGCGTTAGAGCTAACGCTAGATTTGGAAGATTTGCCACGTCCCTTCGCGTATTCACCAACGGCGGTAAAACAACTTAAGGCTTCATTCCAGATGACTTTATAGATGCGGTTCATGATGCGTACTCCCTTACAGACTTGTCAGATTTAAAAAATCAGAGATAAGATCTATGTCAGAGAGACGATGTGACAAAATAAAACGGGTTATAAGCTTATAATAACGAGACCTTGTTCAAATAATAGTTGTAGTAGTCTTTAAGGAATAAGACGTTCTGTTTTGTATAATCTTTATCACTCTCTGCATATATTATTATTACCGAATATATACAGAGAGACAATACCGTTCATCCGTGTTTTGATACCGTTCGTCTATTATATTCATATAAACACATATAATTACTTTTAATTTTTGTCTACTTATAATAAATTACGTCGATTTTAAGAAGAGTCAGCTTTTATCTATTACTAAATATGCTCTTATACACATTAAAAATACATGATAAGCGCACATTGGTTACATAAATTGTTTCTGCATTATTTATCTTTTTGTCTGCTAGGTAGCACTATTTGAACCGCCAACCCTTGGATACCATCTTGGCGATTATGAGCACTGATATATCCTTTATGAGCCATAACTACAGCATGAACAATAGCCAATCCAAGACCATAGCCGCCAGTGTCACGATGCCGAGCAGTATCGAGCCGCACAAAGGGATGAAAAATACGTTCTAAGTCTTTGTCTGCGACACCGCCGCCTTCGTCTGTTATATTAATTTGAACAGCTGGTGCCTTATTGTCCATTTGTATTGCTTTGATTTCCGCAATCACTGTCGAACCCGCTGCCGTGTGCATAAAAGCATTACGAATGACATTTTCAAGTGCGCTATATAACTGCTCTGCATTACCTTGGACTGTCCAAAAGCCTTCCAAACTATCTAACGCTGAGACTACAGGCGGTTGCCATTGCCAATGCACGTCTTTATGTTGAAATTCAAAGCAGACATCCTCTCCGATATTGCTAATGATGTCAGATATGTCGACTGCCTCACTTTCCAAATTATCGACGGTATATTGCTGCATTTGTAGAGACTGAATATGAATGATTTGCTCAATTAGCTCATTCATTCGTGTAGATTCTTTATCAATACGGTCCAGATAACGATTGGCATTGGGCGCAAAGTCTCGAGTCAGCTCAGTCGCTACATCCAGACGAGCAAGTGGCGAACGCAGCTCATGTGAGATATCACTGAGCATTTGCTTACGTGCCAGCTCACTATCGACGAGCCTCGTTGATAGATGGGCAACGTCTTTGGCAAGTAGCCCCAACTCATCATCGCCCATCTTGGACAGTTCTGGGTTGGCTTGATAATTACCATCAATCATACGGTGTACAGTATTTTGTACACGGCCAATCCGCTGGGTTAGCGTACGACTGAGCCATATGCAGACCAATATGCTAAAGATAACAATCAATAGCAAACGTATGGGGAAATTACCGTGCTGTATCTCTACCACGTCTGAAAAACGCAAGTGCGGACGCAACTGTATGATGATTGACTGGCCATCAGGTAATTCAACAGACATATCGGCCAGCTCAGGACGAGTATCGATATCAGCCACTGCTGCACTACTTGCTGTTCTTGGCTTTAGGAGTTTTTGCCAAAAAGACGGCTCAATTTTCGGTATTTCATTGTCGTGTTCACGAAGTCTATTGTCAGCATTGCGACCTTCTGCACCATAAGCGTTATTCTCTACTCTAGGTGGCCTAGGTGGTATTTGCTGCAACGGTTGTATCGCACGATCCATTAGCCGCCGACCACTTTGCAACTGTCCTTGCGCACGATCGTCTTGGTCACGGTAACGCGGGAATATAATAGCGCCCTGCTCATCATAAACTCTGATTTGATTCATCAGCTGTCGGTCTTGACGATACATCTGCCTGACAGACTCTACATCACCAGCCCGTAGTGACGCGACCATCTCTTCACGCTTTATCAATAGACTATCGATTTGTACGTCCATACGAGAGGTCAGCTCTTTTTCAGCCAGCCAGCGCTCTACCACGATAGACAATACAGAGGTGATTAAAATCGTTAGTAATAAGCTCAGAAACATACGCCAAAACAAGGTAATGCGCACCTTAAACTTAGGTGCTTTTTTGAGGGTCTCCTCAGAAGCTTTCATCGATATGTCCGTCATTACAGCACCAGTTGATAACCTTTTCCACGCACCGCTTTTATTGGTTCATCGTGGAAAGGTTGAAGTTTTTTGCGTAAGCGAGATACATGTACATCGAGGCTACGGTCGAAGGGCTGCAACTCACGCTGCAAGACATTTTCTGACAGCCATGCTTTACTGACCACCTCCCCTTTTTGTTTGAGCAAGGCCACGAGCAGATCAAACTCTGTACCCGTGACTTGTAGCGTCACCCCATCTATCTGACAGGCGCGTTGGTTTTGATCGAGATGCAAACGACTCTCTGGCAACGGAGTATGCTCTGATGCGGTCGTATTGGTACGTTTAATCACTGCATTGATACGAGCCAGCAGCTCTCGAGGGTTACAAGGTTTGGTGATATAGTCATCGGCACCAAGCTCTAGACCAATAATACGATCAATCTCCTCCCCTTTCGCCGTTAACATAATGACAGGAATATCAATAATATTTGGTAATTGGCGCAAGACACTTAATCCATCTAATTTTGGCATCATAATATCGAGTACGAGTAAATCATAAACCGTATCTTCGTGTGCTACTGCCTTGAGTCGTTGTATGACTGCTGCACCATCATGCACGCAGTCACAGCGAATGCCATGATTGTCCAAGTACTCTTGCAATAACTGAGTCAACTCTTCGTCGTCATCGCCTATCAATATATTTGGCACACTTATCTCCTTTCACTTTCGATAGTATTAATTGGTTTAATTCGTTTAGTTACCCATATTATCAGGCAAGCGCGTAGCAATTCGCTAAAAACGTTACCTTTCTTAATACTTCATAAATGTTCGTAACCTTTAACTGTCGTAATATACTCTTATCAACAGCAAGTATTGCATTTCTAAGATGGCTGACCATAACGAGCGATAACGTTCAACAGATGGTACTTGCGAGATAAAAATTTAGCACTTATGAAATCAAACTCAATGTAATCAAGGATATTATGATGAAAAAATTACTATTAGGCTCAGTATTAGCAGCTTCTAGCATATTTACAGTAACGGCTTGCACCAGCGTTAACGCGACTACTGATACAACGCCAACTGCACAAATGCAGAAGAACCACAAAGATGGCGCGATGAAAGGCCCAATGTCAAAGCTGGATCTAACAGCGACACAGCAAGCGCAAATCAAAGCCATCATGCAAAACAAACGTGGCGATCGCACTACTGACCGTGCAGCACATCAAGCAGAACGCGCGCAAATGGATCAGCAAATACAAGCACTGACCAATGCTAGCACTTTGAATACTGCTGCTCTGAACCGTCTGGCTGATCAACGAGCGGCAAAAGAAAAGCAACGCTTTATCGAACGTGTACAAACACAACATGCCATTGCTCAAGTGTTGACTGCTGAGCAACGTGCAAAGATGGAACAAATGAAATCAGAGAGACAAGAAAAAGGTCGCAAGCATTCAAAAGACCGTAAAGGCCATGACAAACAGCATCAAGGTATGTAATAAGCCACTCCGGAAAAGTGTTATTTTACCTAGCTGTATACGTATAAAATGAAAAAGCGCGCCGTTAATAGGTGCGCTTTTTTTAGTGCAAAATTATCCTGTTCAAAAACTAATAATGCTTTCTATTTACTCATTAATACTCTAATCAGTTACTCAACCGAACCAATACGCTCTCTGACCATCGGCAACATGTTAAAGACCATCTTACCTACTGCCGTGCCATTACCATCTTGGTAGTATTGCAGCAGCTCTGGAGCATACTTTCGTAAATCAATGCTATTGCTAGCGTTCGGCATCTGCACATTACTTGGTAAGTTAGGAAACGCCAAGTCCTTAGTGCTGATAGCAGAATACTGCTGCAACACATCTATCCTCATGCCCTTATTACTATTCGCTTCGCTAGTGTTATCTAACTGACGGCGTAAGTGCTCCCATTTGAGTTGACCACGTTTATCAAACCCGTATAGTTCCTGTACTTCTGTATTGGCAACGGTCTCACCCGTCGTTGCTTCCTCATTCATTTGATCTTTTATCATAGTCAGTATTTTTTGCACAACAGACTTACTGGTGAATGCCTTTGGATTTTGAATCGACTCAAACGCTGTCATCGATTCGGGTTCTTGTACCAGCTCTGGGTATTTTTCACTGATTCGATCATAGAAAATCTGCATATATTTCTGTTGCGACGCTTGATAATCCTCAAAGCTTTGTACTCGGCGAATGATTTGATCGCTTGGTAACATAGCCGATAACTGGTGCGCGGGCAGCTTTGGAGACAGGGAAGCAAGTGAGTTAGGGGCAACATAATTAAACTGGCTGACAGGCGCCGCGTCATAAGTCGCATCTAACGCCGCAAAGTGGCTTTTGATTACTTCACCACCGAATCCTTTAGGCAATGTACCATCATCAATGGCTATTTTTAACCACTTATTTTGCCATTTTGTACCGAGTTTATCGTCTAACAATTCTGAGTTTAGAATCGCAAAATTATCTGCCCATAGGTAAATATCACCGTTTTTAAAATCCATATAAATAGGCTGGTTGATACTGCTGTGATGATTACGTGCTTGGTATTGCGCACTAGCGAGCATCGTAGCCTTGCCTGCCATCGGTTGATAGATCCCTTGAGAGTCGATAGAAAGCGGCTTTAGTAGATACTCATCTAATAACTGTGCTTTCTTCACATCTAACGGTCTTTGTTTATCTTCATAATTATCAAATAGCGCTTGATAATCTGGTGCTACTTTTACATCGCTATCGTATTGATGGTCATCCCATGCATGATAGGCATCTACGCACTCAAAATACGACTGCCTTATGCTGTCACGCTTAGTATCGTAATCCACCGCTAAGATATCTTTGTTTTGCTGTTCTGCTTGCAGGATTAGAGCGGCGTACGCTTGGTCATGTGCCTCTTCGCAATGTTCATCTACATAGTCTGATGCCGCCATTTTCTCCGTACTAGTATTAGTATCGGCATCTGTAAATTGTTGGTTATTGCCAATCTCAAGATTACTATGATAGCTAAAGGACTGACGTCGCTGTTTTTTCAGGGCTGTCTCTAGTGTTTTTTTGGCAATGCTAGGTGCTTGTTTTACAGCCGCCGTGTTGGACTGGCCCAAACTGGTAGACTGGCAACCTGTTAACAACAGCGCCCCTGTCAAAAATGCACTGGTGACCAACAGATTGTTTTTAGTCTTACATGGCAGACGTTGTGCAATGGTGTGATGTACTGTTTTCATTTTTTATCCTTAATAGATATGAGCGTAAATGCAATGCGATGATGTCATTTGATTTCTATTTTTCATTCATATCATCTTGAGCATCGTCAACTCGGCTCTCATCGACAGCGTCTGTGCCATTGTCGTTATCGTTACCATACTCATCAGTGCCATATTCATTACTGCTATAAGCACCCTCGTTACCGCTATCTTGATAGTCGTAGCGTGCATAGCGGGCCGTTTGTAATCTGTCTTTTTTCTCGCGCTGCGTAGCTATCCATGCATTGCCATCGATAGGAGGCATAGCGTCTGGACCAAAAGACTCTGTAAGCAATGGTGTCAAGGCATGACGGTTAAAGCTGGCTTTATCGTAACGTACTTGGTTTAGCATGGTTGTGGTCGACCCCATAAAATCACCACCGATATTGACACGTTGCTGCTTGGCCAGCAGTCGATCTGAGCTGTCTAAGTAATAGTAGTTGATTTGATTAAACGAGATAGGACCGATAGCTTCGATCAGCTGCAATAGCGAACCGACATCAGCGCTTTGATAGCCTTTATTGTATAACTGCACTTTAGCAAGTGCTGTCTTTAGTGCGGCACCATCAGGATATTTATCTGGATTGGCATCTACGTATTCTTGCAGTGACTTCGTTACATATTTGAGCGTCTTGCCAATTATTTCACCGCTTTGCTGACTACCAAAATAGACTTTGACTGCACGAGTCGCACCGACTTCTTTGGCAAACGCGTCACCACTGATATCTACTGCGCTAAAATGCTCAGGCGCCAGCTCAGCCATGCTGCTCTGTATCGCATTGAGCACCGCATCGTAGAGCACCGCTGGTGGCAACTGTGCCGTGACACTTTCAGGCAAACCAAAGCTCACCGTGTGCGAGGTCATCTGTGCTGGTAGTGGTGTATTCTCAGGGTTAACAAGTGCAACAATCGGCATGATGACCGATGGATCTACTACGACACTGCTATTATTAAAATCAAATGCTAACGGTATTTGTATCGACGAGCTAATCGTTGGTGTGGCGTAATCGTAGCTATAGACGCTTTGTAGTTGGCGCTGCTTGGGACGGTATTGACTGACACTATTGAATGTTAAATGCTCATACTGATAAGCATTGGATGCAGCTATTTGCTCAGGAGTGCGGTGGAACATATCAAGTATATTGCCAATCATACCTGTAGATGATATTGGTAGGCTGCCACGATTTACCGTCTCTGTCTTAGCTTGCTGTTTTTCCATTTGCATGGCTTCATACTTTGCAGCCATTGATTTGGGACTTAACCCTGACATTCCTGAGAGCATACCTTCAGTACCGCTACTGTATTCATCATAACTATCATAGTCGTCACTACTGTAATCATCGCTGCTATAGTCATTACTATCATAATCTGCTGTATCGTAGGCATACTCGTTATCGCTGTTGGTATCACTGCTCGCAGGCTCATTCTCCCCTGCTTCAGCCAATATAGCAGCAATGGCCTTTCTTTCTGCTTCAGCTTCTGCTCTAGACTTATCATAGTCACTAGGATAGTCGGACTCTATCGAATCTTTCGCATCATCATAATCGTAGTTAATACCCTCTACCACACAGACTTCATAAGCGTCATCATCTTCGTTTTCATTGCATTTATTCGATTCTACACCTACCGCTGCTAATTCTGCTCTAGCCTCAGCTTGCGCTTCATCATCGCTACTATCATACATACCCTCAGGCTGATACGCATAGGTTTCTATAATCGTTCTGAGCAAGCTACTCGCTCCTGCGTCGATACTATCTGGGTCAATGAATGGTGCTGATCGATAATTGGCTGTGGCGACTGCGACATGATCGGTCGCCAAGTGTTGACGAATGGCTGCTAGCAAGTGTGATTTGGCTTGGTTTTCGGTATTTGGATACTTCTCTTGATTAAACAGCTGCTCATAACGCGCGGCCTGAGCATTTTGACTGGCAGTAAAGGCTTGACCCTGACGTTGGCTCTGCGCGGTATCTGCAACACTAAAGTCCATCATGGTACTAGAGGCACTGCTATTCGACGACAGATTGGAAGATGAGCTGGCTGCAGTTGATTGGCAACCTGCGAGTACAAGTGAAGCACTACCAACTATCAAGGCGATAGACGTCAATTTACTGGTTGGATATAGATGACCATTGTTATTTTTACCATTATAGTTTTTATGATCAGTGCTAGATAAATAAGTGGGCGCAGTCTCAGAGTAGCGCTGTCGATTGCGGTTATTAATATGGTGTGATGACATAGTAATCTCTTTGTATGAATAGACAGTCGATAATGAGTGTACAGTGGTACCGTTATTTATATCACAAGACGTTACAATTTAGTAATATTAGCGAATATTTTTAAAGAATTTCTTCATTCATAAATAATTTTCTCTGTATAACTGCTGTCTTATCAGTAGCTTCATTTACTTGAAAATTAGCCTCGTTTATTTGAAATGTAGCTGATACAGCTAAGCGCTATAAAAGCGTACACCACAAAAGACAATAAACAACTTTCTACTATTTCATATTTTCGTTACTATTTAGGCTTATCTATTTCCTAACTCTATTCTCTCCACTCGCGTAAAAAGGACTTTGCGATGTCACAGTTATTATCTCGCCACCATCGAACCGCTCAGCAACGTAAACCAAAAATTAATACCTTACTCAAATCTAGCGTCGTGCTCATTACCAGTACGCTACTGCTATCTATATCCACACAGGCTGTAGAGCCAACGAACTCAACAAATAACGCCACGGTCAACAATACATCAATCAATACCAGTGCCATAAACTTGGCTATCATGGCTGATAGTCCAACGGTACTCTCTGAAACCAAGCGCATCACGCGAGCGAAGACCAATACACTTAACACCACATCGAACAATGCTAACAATGCTAATAGTGACCAAGCCATCTATTCTGAAGACGCCATTCATCATCCAGTTTGGGCAAAGAACGGCATGGTCGCTACTCAAGAAGCGCTTGCCTCTGACATCGGTTTACAGATTTTAAAGGACGGCGGTAATGCGGTAGATGCTGGCGTTGCGGTGGGTTTTGCCCTAGCAGTAACCTTGCCGCGTGCAGGTAATATCGGTGGTGGCGGTTTTATGATGATTTATGATGCCAAACAAGGCAAAACAGTGGCGCTTGATTACCGTGAAAAAGCCCCGAGTAGCGCCTCACGCGATATGTACCTCGATGAAGCAGGCAATGCTGTCAGCGACTTATCTCGCTATCATGGCTTGGCCGTTGGCGTGCCAGGGACAGTAGCAGGACTACTAAAAGCACTAGAAGAGCATGGTACGATGAGCCGCGAGCAAGTTATGGCACCAGCGATAGCACTGGCTGAAGACGGCATAGAAGTCACCGCTGGCTTGTCCGAGTCACTCACGGCGCTGAGCGATCGCCTGCAAAAATGGCCAAGTACCAAAAAAGTGTTTTTCAAGCCTGATGGCAGCGCTTATCAGCCAGGCGAACGTTTAAAGCAGCCTGAGCTTGCGCGTTCGCTAAAGCGGATTGCGATACAGGGTACCGATGGGTTTTATAAGGGTGAGACCGCTCAAAAACTGGTCAAAGCAGTCAATGAAGCAGGCGGCAGCATGAGCCTGCAGGATTTGGCCAATTATCAAGCCATCGCTCGCGAACCTGTCAAAGGCGACTATCGTGGCTATGAGATTGTCTCTATGCCACCGCCTTCCTCTGGCGGTATTCATATCGTGCAGATTTTAAATATCTTAGAAGGCTATCCGCTCAAAGACTATGGACAAAACAGCGCACAGACTATTCATCTAATGGCGGAAGCGATGCAGTTGGCGTATGCAGATCGAGCTGAGTATCTGGGAGATGCTGACTTTATCGATGTACCTGCCAGCGGTTTAACGTCACAAGCCTATGCAGATAAACTGCGTACGTTGATTGACCCCAATAAAGCCACGCCAGCAGCCACTATCAAAGCAAACAATCCTGTGCCGTACGAAAGTGATCAGACCACGCATTTCTCTATCGTTGATAAAAATGGCAATGCAATAGCCAACACCTATACGTTGAACTTCTCTTATGGTACTGGTCTCGTTGCGGATGGCACGGGCATTTTGCTTAATAATGAAATGGATGATTTCTCTGCCAAACCGGGCGTACCAAACGGCTACGGATTACTTGGTGGCGACGCCAATGCGGTGGAAGCCAATAAGCGTCCACTGTCCTCTATGAGTCCAACGCTTGTATTCAAAGACAGTAAACCTTACATCGTTACTGGTAGCCCAGGTGGTAGCCGTATCATCACGACTGTCACCCAGATTATATCCAACGTCATCGACCATGATATGAATATCGCTGAAGCAACGCATGCGCCGCGTATCCACGATCAATGGTTACCTGATGAGATTCGAGTCGAAAAGGCCCTGAATATCGACACAGTGAAAAAGCTCGAATCAATGGGTCATACGGTCAGTCCAAAATCTGCAATGGGATCTACACAATCGATCATGCTCACACCAAACGGTGTTTATGGATCGTCTGATCCACGTATTGTCGATGCGGCAGTGGTTGGTTATTAAACAAACTGACTTTAATTATCAATTACATAGCCCTCTATACCTCGTTGTATTGAGGGCTTTTTGCTGTTGTCTATAACCGAGTTTTTATACCTTAATGACTTAACTTACGCAGATTAAACCCTTTGAACCTGTGGCTGTCTGCGGCAAATAATGCTATTATTGACGACCCCATTTAAAACGTATCAATATGGCTATCGAGGTCTTGTCGGCCTCTAGATATCAGCGTAATTGATTGATAGTAATCAATTATTTTATCGCTAGCTTATTTCTTTGATCGTACCAGTAAGAGTCTTCTATGGCATTTGTACACCTTGGCATTCACAGCGAATATTCCATCACCGATTCTATCGTGCGTATTAAACCGCTGGTAAAAGCTGCTGCGGCTGACAATCAGCGAGCGTTGGCATTGACCGATTTGTCCAATTTATATGCCACGGTGAAATTTTATCGTGCCTGCTTAGGTGCGGGTATCAAGCCTATTATTGGCAGTGAAGTCATCATGGATAATGAAGACACACGCCTTACCTTACTTGCGATGAATAACGAAGGGTATCAAAACATTACCCGTATCGTATCGCTCGGGTTTACCGAAGGTCGCGCTGATCCTATCAATCATGGTACCCCGGTTATTAAGCGCAGTCATATCTTAGAGCATGCAGCAGGTGTGATTGTACTGCTCACAGAAAAGTCAGACGTGGGTCAAGCATTGGTCGGCTCGATGCCAGAAAAAGCCGATGAACTACTTACTGAGTGGCAGGCACAGTTTGACGATCGTTTATACTTTGCGATCAAGCGTACCAATCGCTCAGGCGAAGATGCTTTTATTAGAGCAGCCATCCATTCAGGTGCCAAACACAACATTCCTATCATTGCGCATAATGACGTGCGTTTCTTAGAGCAAGATGATTTTGATGCTCATGAAGCCCGCGTGTGTATTGCAGGCTCTTATGTCCTTGCTGATCCAAATCGCCCACAGACTTACTCAGATGAGCAGTATCTAAAAACACAAGCTCAGATGGAGCAATTATTTGCTGATATTCCGCAGGTCATTGACAATACCTTGCGCCTCGCTACACGCTGCAATGTCACCTTAACGCTTGGTATTAACGTCCTACCTGATTTTCCTGTGCCTGCAGGCGAAACGATTGAGTCGTTTTTCCGTGCCGAGTCACAACGCGGTCTTGAGCAGCGCTTAGACAAGCTGTTTCCTGTCGAAGCACGTACGGACAATTGGAACGATTTCCGTCAGAGATACGATGAACGCCTCGCATATGAGTTGGATATTATTCTATCCATGGGCTTCCCCGGTTATTTCCTAATCGTCATGGACTTTATCCGCTGGGCAAAAGCCAATGGTGTGCCAGTAGGCCCTGGACGTGGTTCTGGTGCAGGTTCGTTGGTTGCCTATGCACTAAACATTACCGACCTTGACCCGATTCATTACGATCTACTATTCGAGCGCTTCTTGAACCCTGAGCGTGTATCGATGCCCGATTTCGATATCGACTTTTGTATCGAAGGTCGTGACCGCGTTATTGATTATGTCGCGCAAACCTATGGTCGTGATGCCGTCTCACAGATTATTACCTTTGGTACTATGGCCGCAAAAGCGGTTGTGCGTGATGTGGCACGCGTACAAAGCAAATCGTATTTTTTGGCCAATAAAATATCCAAGCTGATTCCAAAAACGCCTGGCATCACACTGAGCCAAGCGCTTGAGCAAGAACCACAACTCAAAGACTTGATCTCTAATCCTGATAATATGGATTATGAAGATGCCATTGAGATTTGGGAGATGGCGATTAAGCTGGAAGGCGTCTGCCGAAATGTCGGTAAACATGCTGGTGGTGTATTGATTGCTCCGCACAAGATCACTGACTTTAGCGCCATTTACTGTGATGATGAAGGTCACCGTGTCAGCCAGTTTGATAAAGACGATGTAGAAGCTGTCGGTTTGGTGAAGTTTGACTTTTTGGGTCTACGCAACTTAACCGTTATCAACGCAGCGGTTGAAAATATCAATTTACGCCGTGCAAAAGAAAACGTACCTGCCTTAGTTTTAGAGGATTTGCCGTTAGATGACAGCAAAGCCTATAAGCTGCTGCAAGATGCCAAAACCACGGCGGTCTTTCAGCTAGAAAGTATGGGCATGAAAAAGTATTTGGCCAAACTGCAACCGACCAATATCGAAGATGTCATCGCCATGTGTGCGCTGTATCGTCCCGGCCCACTCGATGCAGGTATGGTAGAGATGTATATCGACCGTAAGCATGGTCGCGAGGAAGTCATTTATGACCATCCCAATCTTGAGCCGATTTTAGAAAACACCAATGGCGTTATTGTCTATCAAGAACAGGTGATGCAAATCTCGCAGGTGATGGCAGGCTATAGTTTGGGCGGTGCTGATATGCTACGCCGTGCGATGGGTAAAAAGAAACCTGAAGAGATGGCCAAGCAGCGCGATATTTTTGTCACTGGTGCCACCTCACAAGGCATTGATGAAGTCACGTCAGGCGGTGTATTTGACTTGATGGAAAAGTTCGCAGGTTACGGTTTTAACCGCTCGCATTCTGCGGCTTATGGCGTATTGGCTTATCAAACGGCCTACCTAAAGCAATACTACCCTGCCGAATTTATGGCAGCGGTCTTAACTTCAGATATGAACAACACCGACAACGTCGTGTTCTTTATCAATGATTGCCGTGAAAACTTTGGGTTAACTGTAGTCAATCCTTCGGTCAATCGCAGTGAATGGCATTTCGTTGCCGATACTCCGACCAATATCATATATGGTCTTGGCGCAATTAAAGGCGTGGGTGAAGGCGCGGTAGAGTCTATCGTAGATGCACGCCGCCGCGAAGGTCCATTTAAAGACTTATATGACTTCTGCCGCCGTGTGGACATCAAAAAAGTCAATAAACGCACACTAGAAGCATTGGTTAGCGCTGGCTGTTTTGATGACTTTGCCGCCACGCTACGACCTGACTTGCCAGCCGATGAAGCTTACGAGATTCGCGGTGCCTTAATGAGTCAATTGCCAAGCGCCGTACAAGCCGCTGAGCAAGACCGTCAAAACCGCGAAATCGGTATGATGGATTTGTTTGGTGAAATGGACGGTGTGGTCGCAGCGCCGCCGTTAGTCATGACGCCAGAACTCATCTGGGGTGACAAACACCGCCTAAAAGCCGAAAAAAACACCTTGGGACTGTACTTAACGGGACATCCAATCAATGAGTATTTGGATGAGTTGAAACGCTATACCTCTGGTGCGCGTCTCGACAAGTTGACCGATACTGGCTATAACGGCAGCTGTTATTTCTCGGGGCTTATCATAGATATTGCCAACTTTGGTAATCGCAACGTGATTACTTTAGATGATGGTACATCGAGACTCGAGGTCAGCTGCTACGCTGAGCGTTTTAATCGTGTCAAAGAACAGTTAAAAATCGATGAAGTCGTCATTATCAAAGGTAGCATTCGTGAGCGTGATGGACGTTTATTTGCACGTCTTGATAGTGCAATGAGCATGGTAGATGCCAGACTACGTTGGCTCAAAAAAATCAGTATCAAAGTTCACGGTAGTGATATTAATTTGCTCACACGTCTACAACCACTACTTAAATCAGCCCAAGCTGACATTATTCCCGAGCCGCGTTTGGCTTATAACCAAGAGCAAGACGAGCAAGGTGGCAGCGGTAGTAATGTCTACGATCCTGGAATGGGTGGCAGCTTGTATGATGAGAACGGTAATGATTTATTGGCATTAGAAAGCGAAATGAACCATGACGCGGCCAATCAAAACGGTATGCCAGCCAGTTATGCCAATAACGCCCTGAGTAATACTGACGCTTCTATCAATGATAATTGTCTGCCACTTGGGCTAAGCATTTATGAAGTCTATGGCATCGCAAATGTTGGACTGTCTGAACACTGGCGCGTTTACCCAAATGACGACAATCTGCAGACATTGAAGACTTTGGTCAGTGAAGAGAACTTACATTTCCATTACAGCTAAGACGTACATTACGTTTTAAAAATTCATTATAGTAATCTTATTGCTTTAACTTTTATAAATTGGACAACCACCATGGATGACACTACAAATAATAATATGCTCGGACAAACTGATGAAGAAATCATCAATCATGAACAGTTCGAGGACATGCGTGACCTGCTCGAAGAAGACTTTGTTGATTTGATACAAGTATATTTTTCTGATAGTAAGCAAAGAGTTGCAGCGCTGCGAATTGCCCACCAAAAAGACGATAACGCCAATGGCTTCGAAACTGCTCATGCTCTAAAAGGTGCCAGCGCCAACTTAGGTACGACTCAATTAGTTCGTCTTAGTAGCCAGTTACAAGAATACTGCCGTGAGCGCCGTATCAATGAGCAAGCCGTCCTGATCGAAGAGATTGCCATTGCATTACACCGTGCCGAACAAGAAATCAATCAGAGACTGGAACAATAATGAGTAACGACGCTTCATTAGCCGTATCATCACGCACAGTGAACGACTACCTTGATTGCTTGCAAGTAGTCATGGTCAATACAACTTTGCCTGCCAATATTGGTTCGGCTGCTCGTGCGATGCATACCATGGGCTTGTCTCGTTTAACGGTGGTCGATCCCAAATTACCGATTGACGAAACCAGTGTGTCTCATGCAGCGGGTGGCAGTGAGTTATTATCGTCAGCTTTGATTGCCCCCACTTTAGAGTCTGCTATCTCAGACTGTCAGTTGGTATTTGCCGCTAGCAGTCGTAGTCGTCATATGCCGCGCCCTGTTGTGACACCTACGCAAGCCGCTAAGATTATGTTTGACTTTATCGATGCACAGGCAGCTTTAAGTGCAGACGATAGTAATGCTGATACCTCATCTGCTGCTACTGCTAACAAACCAAATATCGCTATATTATTTGGACGTGAAGACCGTGGATTGACCAATGAAGAATTGGCTTATGCCGATTATCATATTCAAATCGATGCCAATCCTGCTTACCCTGTATTGAATGTTGCATCAGCGGTGCAAGTGATCGCCAGCTTTATTTTTGCTTATGCTCAAATGCATGCTCAGACAGTAGATAGTTTAAATTCGGATGCAAGCACAGACGCCCAATCGACAATCAATGTGAATTTGCGTCAGCAATGGGATGAGCCGGCTATTAATCATCAGCAGCTGCAACAGCTCACTCAGCGCACTACTGACCTTATGGTGCAGCGTGGACTAGCAAATAGCGAACATCTAAAATCATTGCCATCACGCTTGTCTAGACTTGGGTCACGCCTACAGCTTGACCAAAAAGAGTACCAGCTATTAAGCGCTTTGATTGCAAAACTGTCGAAAGACTAAAACAAGCCGTAGTTTATGAGCTTGCGTTTATTTGACAGCTTTTTACTATATTTTGCGGTATAAAGCTGTTATAACTTGCAGAAGCGTAGCGAAAATATATATTCCTGATTATCCGAACTTTATGACCACAGATTAGAGGCATCGCTGTTTTCGCAACGACACTCTACCGACGAATAGATAGGACGCTTTATGTCATTGCCATCCAAGTTGTTCAAATCACTTGTTACCATCAAGAACGATTTGAAAGAAGATATTGATGCAGTATTCACCCGAGATCCTGCGGCGCGTAATAGTCTGGAAGTGATCCTAACTTATCCGGGGATACATGCGCTTGTTTTGCATCGCGGTGCACACTGTCTTTGGAACAATGAACAAAAACTAGCGGCACGCGTGATTTCCTACGGCTCGCGCATCATGACAGGTATCGAAATTCACCCTGCTGCCAAGATTGGTAGACGCTTTTTTATCGATCATGGTGTCGGCGTCGTCATCGGTGAGACTGCTGAGATCGGCAACGATGTGACGCTATACCATGGTGTTACTTTGGGCGGTGTGTCTTGGAATAATGGCAAGCGTCACCCAACGCTAGAAGACGGTGTAACGGTCGGTGCTGGTGCAAAAGTTTTGGGACCATTTACAGTCGGTAAAAACGCTAAAATCGGCTCGAATGCAGTGGTAGTCAAACCAGTACCAGCAGGCGCCACAATGGTCGGCAGTGCCGCGCGTATGATCTCAGATCATCACGATGAAAAAGGCAACCCAATCGCGACAAAAGTACAAGACGCTAAGCAACAAGAAAAAGTTGCGCAAGCTGGCGAGAACAGCGATCAAACTAACGACACTACCCCTACTGCCAAACGTACCAATACTTTCCGTGCTTATGGTATCGACCCTTATTCACAAGACCCAGTCGCAGAAGCATTTGCTAAAATGCTCGAACACATTCAACAGTCAGAGAATCGCCTCGATCAACTACAGTCAGCGATGTGCGATATTGATCCTAATTTTTGCAAAAAAGAGTATGACAAACTGTGTCTAGAGGATTTAGATGTGATTGGTCGTGCTGATGTAGAAGATATCAATGATGAAAAAAATCGCTAAGACAATCGTTAGAAGTAGGCAGTACTGTTACCGTATAAACTGATAACAAATGCTTATACGAATTGTAGAAAAGACACAATAAATTCAAGGCGGTCTTAGATAAAATCTACCATATCCGCATACATGGTAGATTGACTTGCTTGACTTCCTAGCAAATTCCAATCTTTCGAATCGCTGACTTTCATCTCAGAGTAAGCTGCACAAGCTAAGAAGTTCTCTGATGAGTTGATAACTTAGAAGACCTTTGTTCGTCCTGTATATCCAATATTACTCAATGTATACAACAACGATATAATCAAAATTAGATTGTGCTATATCTCTGTGCCTGCGCTATACCAGATATTTAATAGTTTTTACTAAATAAATATATCCTGACCTCACCGCTTCTTGTGAGCTTTGATTTATCATATTGTTAAAATTAGAAAAAATTATTTAGCAGCCTTTCCGCACTGTTTACTTCACTAAAGCTATCAATTATTTCATTTTTAACCGTCTGCGACATGTATTTAGTACTTTTTAGTATTAGTAGTAGGTTTGAAATCGCCCAAGTAATCGTAAATAAAAATCTTTCTAGTAATTAATAAATTGATATTGACATACTGAATGGGGTGGCACTTCTCTTTATTGTATTCAAGATATTGATAAAACTCGTCCCTCTGTTGACCATTCCACTTATATCCATAAGGCATATTTCCTGAAAACGTTCTATGACTCTCAACTTTATGACCATCTATGGTCAATCTTAATATCTTCATTTTACTTGTGTCGGTATAACTACTTCGTAGATACAAACACCCTTCCTTTATATTATTTGGTTTTTCTGCTTTTCTTTCAGCGATATAGCGCACACCCCAGACCTCAAAAATAAAGTATCCGCATAATAAAGTTATGATGATAAGTTTTTGATGTCCGAGATAGATACCGCGGATTTTTTTACTATAACTTTTCATCCTTCTCTTCTTATAATTTTTAGGTTTCATCAATAACTGGGGTTAGTTTAAAACTAGCTATATTTAAATGTAATAGACCAACGTTCTTTACCACAGGGTATTTATCTTCGGTAAGGGTTTTAAGGTGCTCGGAAGGCGTGTTATCGCAGGCAGATAAAGTAGAGATTATTATTACTAATAAACTCGTGACTATCTTTTTCTTCGAAAAGTTCATTGGTTTTTGCATAGGTAGTAGTGTCTTGAAGATTACATCGTCACTTATACTAACAATTGCCTATATAGTC
>NZ_PJBU01000041.1:0-1272 GCF_002863645.1 Psychrobacter sp. MES7-P7E
TCGCAAAGTTCTGGATATCTCTCATTACGGACATACCCTTTTCCTTTACCTGCCTCTCTACCTACAGCGTCTCTAGTAAACTTAAACCGTGATGACTTTGTATTGACAATTTTGGCTGTACCATCTTGTAGACGATTCAAAGCATCCCAATAAGCCTGTTCTGCCTGGCTAGTTTTCATGTTATTTCTCTTGATTTACTTCTAATACTGAAAGAAGACTGTCTATTTTTTTAATACTCACTTCGTATTCATGATGAACACGCTTTGGAATATCTAAAGTGAGTTGAGACTTATAAAAATCTTTAGTTTGTAGCAAAATACTTTTGGATTCTGGTGAAAACACCGCATTTTCACAGCTAATACAAGCAGATGCCAATACACCAGCACCTTTATCACAAGGTTTAATAGACATACATCCGCCAACTAAAGTAGATCGATAACGAATTTTGCCATTTTTGACTGCTTTCTTAGTACTATTTCTATTATCTAAGAACTTAGGAAGCTTATTCTCTACTTTTCTTTTTTGTAGATTTTTACCAGCTGCACCAGTTAGTGTCACCCCGCTATCTAACAATTCATGCAAACTATCTGACTCTACTCTTGCTTGGGCCTCCTGCCATTCCTTTTCCATAGCTTTGACTTCAGGGCCGTTGCCTAAAATATTTATCGCTCTAGAGTTTGAGTCCGTGTAATAGACTGTCATCATCATGCTTATATGTTTTAGCTGGGATTTAAGGGTAGGATATGAAACATAACCACTAGAAGCAGCATACACGGCTAAGGAGCGTCTAAACTGATGAAAGCCTAAAGGCCAAGGCTCACCTAATTTAATATTATTAGGTATTTCATCGCCGTATAAAAATTGACTGACTTCCTTTAAGTCTTGTTCTGAAATCAATAAGTGCTCTGATGACATTATTTTTTGAATGAGGTTGCTATTTAAGGCAGTTGTTGCATAATCAAAATGCGGATGAGGCTTTCCAGATTTCCCATTTTCAATTGAAAAAAACAACGGTAACTTACTCTCATCTTCTTCCACCTGACTCTTATTAGCAGACCAGTTCAAAGCTCCTTGAGTGATAAATTTAGCTGCTTCAAAAGCTTCTTCAACAATTGAACCTGTTACCCATTTTGTAAATCTTGGTACTCCATTACTTTCCAATTTTGTTGTAGTTGACCATACTACAGGTATATTTCCAGTATCGGAATGAATATGTCTTAGCCCGTTGAAAGGGATAGATAGTAATTCATTTTTACGCATACCTGTAAACGC
>NZ_PJBU01000042.1:0-1272 GCF_002863645.1 Psychrobacter sp. MES7-P7E
GATCTTTTATTTACACCTGACAATTCTAGATTAATTTTTGATACTGAAGATAAGAAATCATCTTTAACAACTATGAGCCTAGCTTTAGATAATCTCGTGAAAGAGATTAAAAAGGATCTAGGCTATTCATATAATAGTAGTTTAGAGTCTCATTATTTAACTAGTTAGTCGCTTCCAGAACATTGTTCCTATTGTTTTCCTACCGTCAACATTGTAATACTTGACGGTAGCACTTTCATTGTCTCTATTGAGGGTTAGCTCTGCAAATCCTCGGTGAATACGTAATTCAGCATGATTTAAGTCTTTAGGTCGGTTTTCATAACTGTAAAGTATTTTATATTCATCAATCTCATCATAAACAATAGCTGCAGAAATACTGTTCGATACGGAATACTCTGTTTCTAGCCTAATTCTAACTTTATCCCAACTTTGAAGTATTATGACGTCACCTTTCCATTTAAAATCTTGCTTGATCATATCATCATCTTCTTGTTGAAAGCTTGAAACTCCATCGCAAGACCACTTTCCAGATATGTTTGGATATTTTAATATCTTAAAAAACAGAGTGGTTTTCCACATCCATTTCTCAAATAAAAAATAAACTGCTAAAAAAAGTGTACCTGTAGTCAACGTTGACAAGATCGTATTCCAATGAGATGGAAGCTCACCAAATACTTTCAACAAAGCATAAATCAATAACCAAGAAACTGCTGTAGCAAAGGCATATACATATCTACCTACATGTGATCTGTTATATCCATTCTGAACGCAATACTCATGACCGTCTTTTACCATATTGAACTCTTTTCTAAAAGCATTTAACGTATTTTACGATAATTTTCAGCTTATTATAGACTACTAAAATATACCTATAAACTGATATTAATTATGAAGAGTTATGTATTTACTACTTACGTTTAATTAAAGTGATTTGAAAATATACACAGGCCTCTAAAACTTACATAATCAACATTTTATACTAAATTTTGTATCTCAATCTCCAACGCATCACATATCTCATATGCTTTCTTCAGAGTAATGTTTTTCTCTCCACGCTCAATGTTTCCCATATAGCTACGATCAATACCTGCCATCTCCGCCAATCTTTCTTGGGATATTCCTTTGATTTTTCGTATCTCACGGACACGCTTTCCAAAGGCAATCATACGCTCATCTGTTGTCATCTCATTAACCACTGCTAAAGATAGCAATACTCACAGTGGTAAGCTACAATATCCACGGGATATAGTCGGTATTGAGAGGTGGGCGTGA
>NZ_PJBU01000043.1:0-1145 GCF_002863645.1 Psychrobacter sp. MES7-P7E
AGACCTTTGTCCATAGCGATTGGGTGGATAAGCTCTACGCCCATCTCAACGTTATCACCAGGCATTACCATTTCAGTACCGTCTTGTAATTGGATTGCGCCAGTTACGTCAGTAGTACGGAAGTAGAACTGTGGACGATAGCCGTTTAGGAATGGTGTGTGACGACCACCCTCTTCTTTTGACAATACATATACTTCAGCGTCAAACTTGGTGTGAGGAGTGATTGAACCTGGCTTAGCTAGTACTTGGCCACGTTGTACGTCTTCACGCTTAGTACCACGTAGTAGTACGCCACAGTTTTCGCCTGCACGACCTTCGTCAAGCAGTTTACGGAACATCTCTACACCAGTACAGGTGGTTTTTTGAGTGTCACGGATACCAACGATTTCGATCTCGTCGCCAACTTTAACGATACCAGATTCAACACGGCCTGTTACTACGGTACCACGACCTGAGATTGAGAATACGTCTTCGATTGGCATTAGGAATGCTTTGTCGATGTCACGCTCTGGCTCTGGGATGTAGGTGTCTAGTACGTTTAGTAGTTCTACAACAGCTGGTTGGCCGTATTTTTCTTGTGAGCCTTTTAGGGCTTCAGTAGCAGAACCTTTAACGATAGGAGTGTCATCGCCTGGGAAGTCATAGTCGTTCAATAATTCACGAACTTCCATTTCTACTAGTTCTAACAATTCTTCGTCATCAACCATGTCACATTTGTTCATGAATACGATGATGTACGGTACGCCAACCTGACGTGAAAGCAAGATGTGCTCACGAGTCTGTGGCATAGGGCCGTCAGTTGCAGATACTACTAGGATTGCGCCGTCCATCTGGGCAGCACCAGTGATCATGTTTTTAACATAATCGGCGTGACCTGGGCAATCTACGTGTGCGTAGTGACGGCTGTCTGTGTCATATTCTACGTGTGAGGTGTTGATTGTGATACCACGTGCTTTTTCTTCTGGTGCTGAGTCAATAGACGCGTAGTCTTTGGCTTCGCCACCAGAGGTGATTGCAGCTACGGTTGCGATTGCAGCGGTAAGGGTTGTTTTACCATGGTCAACGTGTCCGATTGTACCGACGTTGACGTGTGGCTTGTTACGTTCAAACTTGGCCTTTGCCATGGGTATTTCCTCTTTTTTTGG
>NZ_PJBU01000044.1:0-932 GCF_002863645.1 Psychrobacter sp. MES7-P7E
TCTAAGGTGTTGTCCTCGCCTTCTATGGCAGTATCCTTGGTGGCTGTAATGCTAACGGTCGGACGGTCGCCTTCTTGTGGGGTGCCATCTTGTGCCGCTTCATCTTCAATCACCCCGCTATCAGTAGCGGTGGTAATGGTGACGCCATTAGGGTTAACAGCATTGGAGATGATCAGACCTAAGTCTTCAGTTTGCTCATAAACGCTGTCATCAGCAACGCTGATAGTGATGAGGCTCTCTTTACTGCCCGCAGCGATTAAGACGTCGTCGCCATTGGCTAAGAAGGCGCTGATCTCACCCTGATCAGTAGTATCAACCACGCTGCCATCGGCTTTGGTGTACTGCAAACGCGCAATGTCACCGGCGGTGATATCAGGACTGTTTGCTGCATCTAGGCGCACGTTAACAACGGTATCTTGGTCACTGGCCACATTTTGGCTGATGCTGAACTCAAGAGTGTCATCACTTGTGCCTTCAGTGGCTGTGCCTATTGTGGCTTCAATCTTAATCTCAACAGCCCCTGGAATGACGGTGATGGTCAGATTAGAGTCGTCAAGAACCTGGTTATTACCATCAACCACCTCATAGCTAATCTCTGGAACGTCACCGGTAAAGTCAGCATCTGGGGTAAAGGTGTAGTCACCATTAGCATTAACGGTGATGCTGCCAATCGGGTCGCCATTGACATCGGTGATGGCGGTTGGGGTGCCATCTGTTGGGATGGTGTCTAGTACGCCATCGCCATCAGTATCCACTTGCACGTTCGAGACACTCAGGCTGATGCTCGGATCGGTCTCTGAGGTGTTATCCAGTAAGTTGCCACTCACAGGCTGACCTTGATCGGTGCTCTGCGCTTCATCACCATCATTAAAGTCGCCTAAGCGATCTTCACTACCAGCTACTCGGTCTTCATCAACAATGCTGCCAGTGGC
>NZ_PJBU01000045.1:0-900 GCF_002863645.1 Psychrobacter sp. MES7-P7E
TTGCTTGCTTTAAACCGACGCTTTAAATGATTCTTTCCTATTACTCCAAGCTGTCCTCTATAGGAGCGATACTTTTGTCGTCGAATTCGGGCACTGAGTGTCAACTGTTTCATAAGCTTAGCAACGAGCTTATGGTTATGATGAACCCCTAGATGCTTTAACGCGACAGTCATTCTACGATAGCCATATCTGCCTTTATGCTGGTGGTATATCTGAGCAATATGCTGTTTTAAATCAGCGTATTTGTCTTTACTCTCAAGCGTTGCTCTATGGTAGTAAAAGCTGCTCTTTGGTATACCTGCTATCTTTAATAAGTCAGATAAAAGATGCTGCTGTCTTAGTCCTTCGATGAGCCTCGCTTTCTGCCTGCTTGTTCCTCCGCTTTGAGCAAGGCATCTAGCTTTTTTAAGTAGGCAACCTCCGTACGCAGGTATTCATTCTCACGCTTAAGCTCTGCTAGTATCTTTTCATTATCTGGTTTGTCGATGATAAATGGCTTGGTCATGGCGTCTCTACCTTTGCGTTTGGGGATTAGTCCAGACATACCATGGTGCCTATATGCTTTGTGCCAGTGGCTAATTAAAGCAGGTGAGCTGATAGCAAACTTTAAAGCGACCTCAGATTGACTTAAGCCTTGTTCTAACATGACTGTTATCACTTGGTGTTTAAAGTCGCTACTGTATTTGGCTTTACTTGTTTTGGGTTTGATCGCTTCTATTCCACCTCTTTGGTATTGGTAAGTCCACTTAGACACTATCTTTTTATCAAGGTTAAATTTTCTTGCTGTAGCGACTCCGGTATGTCCTTGCTCATAGTATGCGATGACTTTGAGTTTAAAGTCTAGATTGTAACGCATAAAAATACCCCAAAAGTTGTGTCCAACTTATGGGGTTCAGTTCA
>NZ_PJBU01000046.1:0-847 GCF_002863645.1 Psychrobacter sp. MES7-P7E
ACTAGGGCGTGTCTTCAATTGGATAAGCCCTAAATAATAGTTACAATACCGCATCTATTGAGTCGATGCGAGAAATACAAGTTATGGCAAGAAAAGCATTAACAGATACGCTTTGGGATCAATTGCAATCGACGATGATAAAGTACGGCTGCTATCAAACTCAAAACAGCCGAGAGATCATGGAAGCCATACTGTGGAAACTACGCACAGGGGCGCCTTGGCGTGACATACCTGAAGAATTATGTTCGTGGAAAACAGCCTATAGTCGTTTCAACCGCTGGTCGAAAACTGGCTTATGGGCGGATTTTTTTTTGGCTTACGAAAAGAAGTTGATACGGAATGGGTATTCACAGACGGAAGCTATGTTCGCTGTCATCAGCATGCAAGTGGAGCTCGGCGTGGTGAAGAGCGAGCAATTGGACAAAGCCGTGGCGGAGCAACTACAAAGATACACCTATCCTGTGATGCCGATGGATATCCGCTCAATTTTAAAATCACTGGGGGTGACGTCCACGACAGTCAAATTGCAGGTGAATTGATTGAGATGATTGGACAGGCAGATTACTTTATCGCTGATAAAGGCTATGACTCAGAGTGTATCAGAGACAAAGCTCGCAGCCATAATATGATACCTGTCGTTCCTAAAAGGAAGAACGCCAAACAGCCTAATCCAGAGTTTGATAGCTATTTGTACAAGCTGCGTCATCTTGTTGAAAATATGTTTGCAAGGCTTAAACACTTTCGTAGTATCGCCACTCGCTATGAGAAGTTAGCGCGTAATTTTAAGTCAATGCTTTATCTGGCGTGTACTATCGTTCATTGTAAGATGAATTGAAGACACGCCCTA
>NZ_PJBU01000047.1:0-826 GCF_002863645.1 Psychrobacter sp. MES7-P7E
CATGGAAGGAAGTGGGTTAGCTGCATCAGCTGATAGCTACGATATGCCATTTATATTTGCAAAAGGAGTATCAGATTTTGCAGATCCTTATAAAGATGATCGTTACCGTACTTTTGCAGCACGTGCTTCAGCTGAGTTGCTTATTCTCTTATTAAGGAATAGTGAGTCTTTATTTACTCGTAAAGAAGATAAGTTACCAGAAATTGAAAGCGATAATATGGACAGTGATGACATAGTGCGTCTGCTTGCAGAGTTGTATCCAGACTTTGACGAAACTCAAGTCTTATGGGAAAGAGCAGGAGGTAAGCTGAGTGATTTAGAAAATAAGTCACGCCCATATACCCGCTGGCATACCATATGGAAAAAAGTAAACCAAGGCTCAGAAGTAACACCGAAAGCGCTTTTACAAATCATTCAAAAAGATAATCCTCAATGCATAGCTATAAAATCTTTATTAAAAGCTTACCACTCATAAAATTTGGAGTACAGTAAATGTCAAGAGTATTGGATGGAGTCAATAGTTTAGGTTTAATTGAAAAGCTAGATGGCGATGATAGGCGTTTTGATAATATGGTTGAGGCAACTACCTTACTAGTAGAAAGGTTGAAAGAAGATGAGCCATTGCTTACCTCATTTGTATTAACCAGTATAAACCAAACGCCTAATAGCGATGATATAGCAATAAAAATTGCAGATGAATGTTTTACAGAAGTATGGAGGTCGGCCAGGTCAATCTACATAGACACCCCATTCTTACTTTATCGCTCTATGCTTCTAGATGCTTGTCAACAATTAGCATTAGATAATCAAAGGTATGCTTATATAC
>NZ_PJBU01000048.1:0-795 GCF_002863645.1 Psychrobacter sp. MES7-P7E
TTTAAGCTCGGAATTAATGATACCAGCAAACAGCTTCATTCTAAGATCATAGCGCTGACGACGGTTGCGATATTTATGAGCCACGATTTTAAACAACTTGATTAAGCCTATTTTGTGCTCAACCACAATACGGAACTTTGCCAGATAGTGATTGGCCTGTTTGCATATCTCCAATAACTGACCACCACGAGGTTTCTTAAATGGTGTGAAAGTTTGGTTATGTAGCTTTGCTAACCCTTGATAACCACTGTCTGCTAGATAGTTAGTGTTCTCAGGTAACCAATCAGGACAAGTATCTTTATACAGCTTAAAATCGTGGATTGACCCTTTACAGGTTTGCACATCAAGTATCAAACCGGTTTGCCAATGAACGATAACCTGCGCTTTTAAGGTGTGTTGTTTTTTCTTGCCGCTGTAGTAGTCTCTTTGGTTTTTTTTGGACGCTCAATTGGGGTTTCGGTGGCATCGACAATGACGACTGACCAATTGATGTCCTCATCGACGCGACTAGGCAACTTTTTAAACAATTCAAACCTGCCAGAGTCAATCAGTATGTCTTCTACTTTACGAATGATACGGCTAGCAGAAGACTCATGAATACCAAAGTCCATACTGATATGATAAAGCGTGCGGTATTCACGCCAATAAGTCAGGGCTAGTAGTATCTGCTCCTTAAGACTGAGCACGCTTGGTCTACCTGATTTGGTCTTAGATGCTTCATGCTCTTGCATGGCCTCAAGCATGTCATAAAAGGTGGTTTTATGAATGCCAGTGTAGCGTTTAAAACCAGCGTCA
>NZ_PJBU01000049.1:0-771 GCF_002863645.1 Psychrobacter sp. MES7-P7E
AGCTATAACAAAAGCGCTTTTCATCTGTATTTGACCTAGGCTGATTGTTAAACTTAACCAACTAGCATTCTTGATGATGTTTAAATCTGTTAATTCTGCTAAAATATTAGTTAGCTTTTTATCTGCCTTTAAGGCAGTTTTCCAATAAAATGAGACTAAACTTGTTTGTGATTTATTAAGCTTACTTATGGGCATACTCTGATCTAGTCTTAAAGCTTCATCCCTTACTTTAGTACGTGCAGAAAAAACATATGATATCTTCTCAGCATGCTTATTAAAAATCTGTAAGCTTTCAATGGTATCTTTTAGCAGGTTCTGATAAATGCGTGAAGGGATAATCATAGTTTGAAGACCTTGAGAGGTTTCAGGGAAAGACTTTCTAGTTTTTCTTAAACTGCTTGAAAATTCTTCTGAAGGTTGTATATTGCACCAAAAATTGTTTCGATTTAAAACAGATGCTGTATCAATAAACCTTTGTATCTTGCCTAAATACAAGCCTATTTGTTTCTCTGCAGAGCTGTTAGTTACTAAGAAACAGATTGCATTAGGGTCAGCAAATACGTTATCAAGTTCAATATTATTGTTTACACAGTAACTAATCAGAAAAGATATAGCGACTAAGTCGCCATTCAATTTTGACATAGAACATCCATTCATTTCACAAATCCAATTGAGTGCAAATACTTTCAAAAACTTAACTGCTGATTTGAATTCTCTGCCGTCGGTATTAATAGATGAGGATAGGTTCTTAATTTTAGTTCTAAAGTTAAT
>NZ_PJBU01000050.1:0-719 GCF_002863645.1 Psychrobacter sp. MES7-P7E
AAGGGGCTGTAGTAGATAAGGATTAAATATCACACCATTTTCTCAAGGTTTTCAGCTGATTAGATGGTGAGCCATAGTTGAATCTAAACTCGCACTCTTTTAAAAACAAATGGAAGTTCTTCTTATTGATCCCATTATACTTTCTGAGTGTTCGTTTGGACTGATTCCAGAAGTTCTCAATGCCATTGATGTGATTGTTCTTACCGCAAATGAACTCTATAGAGTGATTGACTCTGAAATGTTTAAACTCACTCACATCTAATGCATTGTAACTTCGATAGCTATCCGTATAAACAAAGCTGTCAGGCTTGATTTTACGCTTAATAACAGGCATTAGGGTAGTCTGTTTGGTGCCTGCTACGACAATGGTATAAACCTTACCGTTTCGTTTTAGAATACCAAATACAGCGGTTTTACCAGCTGCCCCGCGACCTCTTTTGCCTTTGCGTACACCGCCAAAGTAACTTTCATCTAATTCGACCTCACCATCAAAAAGCTCATCAGCTTCTAATGAGAGATGGTAATCTATCACAAGTCTTATTTTATGATAAAAAAGTGCAGCAGTATTAGGCTGAATATCAAGCAAATCTGCGGCTGTTCTAGCAGTCACTTCAGCCGTAAAAAACTCTAACAGCCTTCGCTGTGCTTTTTTACTTAGTTTACAACGGGTTATCTTCATAAAAGTAGTCTAGCATAGTGCTTATCTACTACAGCCCCTA